>NCDW01000034.1:0-13803 GCA_002280395.1 Flavobacteriales bacterium 32-35-8 | reverse complement strand
ATTGGATTATCTTCAAAAATTAGGTATTGAAAACCTTCCAAATGAGATACTAGATGTTAGAACCTACCAAGAACCTAATGTTGACCCTAATAAAGTTTACGATTTATATAATTTTCAACTAACAAAATTAGCTGATGGTGCACATTCTCGATTGATTTCTGGAAGAAATACACAGTTAAGTTTTATTTCTATGGATCCGGGTTCTACATTTCCGCACCATATCCATCCTGAGGAACAAATGATGTTTGTAATGCGTGGTGAATGTGATGAAATCATCCTAGATGGTAAAGCTCACATGGGAGAAAATGATGTCGTTCGCTTGCCAGGAAATATGGTTCACGGTGCTTATATAAGTGAACTTGGTTGCGATGCCTTGGATATTTTTTGGCCAGCTAGAGCAGATTATTCTGAAAAGGAAAAAGCTGTTTTAACAGATTATCATGCTATTATTCCTAAAGATGCCAAACCTGAATTATTGGTTGATGGAACCAAAACGCAACCTTCTTTAACATTTAGTGAAGGGCCAAAATGGATGAATGGCAAAGTATATTTTTCGAATATGTATTTTGATCAGAATTGGAATGCCGACCCTAAAAAGAGTTCTATTGTAGAATTGTCTCCAGACGGTAGCTATAAAAACATTACTGAAGGAAAAATGCAAGCTAATGGTTTATATCCTTATAAAAATGGCAATCTGATTGTTTGTGATATGATTGGGCATCGTGTTGTGGAAATGACAACGAGTGGGCAAGTAGTAAAGGTTTTGGTTGATAAATATGATGGAAAACCAATTGATGGTCCTAACGATGTTGTTACAGACGCCAAAGGCGGTTTCTATTTTACAGACCCTCAGTTTACGATGGAACCAGAAAAAAATCAGCCTGGTCGCGCGGTGTATTATGTGTCTTCAGAAGGTAAAATAACCAGAATCACTGAGCCAAACGAGTTCGCCATGCCTAATGGTATTTTATTATCTCCAGACGGAAAAACACTTTATATAAATAATTGCTATGATAATGAATCATGGTATCCGGTAAACAGTGAGAAAGATAATTTTATTTGGGCTTATGATGTGAATGAAGATGGAACGATTTCTAACGGACGTCAGTTTGCTCAACTATTCTTAACAGGAAATGTGCTTGATAGAAAAGGAAAATCTTCTAGTGCTGATGGAATGGCGATTGATAAAATGGGCAATATTTATGTTGGAACTTATTATGGCGTTCAAATTTTTAATAATAAAGGTGGCTACGTTGGTATGATAAATTTACCATCATTTCCAGTAAGTCTTTGCTTTGGTGACGAAGACATGAAAACCTTATATATCGTAAGTTACAGTAAGGTTTTTAAAATTAAAACCAATATGGAAGGTTACGTAAATTATTTATAGAAAACATCAATTTTACTAAGCATAATAAAGAATAATTAAATGAAGAAACAAATAAAATTAGGTTGTAGTCTTATCGCTCTTATTACAACGTCTTATGGATTTGCACAAGAGCAGGGAACTATAGAATTTATTTCTGATGAACTATCAAGCGTTATAAATAAAGACGCTAAAGTCGAAAAAATTGTAGATGGTTGTCAATTCACTGAAGGGCCATTATGGATTGAAAAAGAAAAGATGTTGTTGTTTTCTGATGTGCCAGCAAATACGATTTATAAATGGACAGAAGCTAAAGGAAAAGAAGTGTATTTAAAACCATCTGGTTATACGGCGACTGAATCTAGAGGTGGATTTATGGGTTCTAACGGATTGTATCTTTCAAAAAAGGGAGAGTTGCTAATTGCTCAACACGGAGACCGTAGGGTAGCAAGAATGGATGCGCCTCTTAATGCACCAAAAACAAACTATGTAACAGTTGCAGGGGAGTATGATGGGAAAAAATTAAATAGTCCAAATGATTTGGTAATTTCTGATAAAGGTGATTTATACTTTACAGACCCTATGTATGGTTTTGAAAAAGGCATGAACGACCCTAAAAAAGAAATTTCTTTTCAAGGTGTTTATAAGATGGACAAAAATGGAAAAGTAACGCTTCAAGATGATGCCATTCCTCAACCAAACGGATTGGCGATTTTTCCTGATAAAAAAACCATGATTGTTGCTAGTACCGATGGTGCTGATAAAGGATGGTTTCTATATGATATTGATAAAGATGGAAACTTAAAAAACAAACGTGTATTTTACAATGTTGCTCAAGAAAAAGGCATGGGAGGTTGCGACGGATTGAAAATTGATAAATCAGGTAATGTATATGCTACGGGACCAGACGGTGTTTGGATATTCAATAAAAACGCAAAACTTATTGGTAGAATTAAGTTTAGTAGATTAAGTGTTGCCAATCTTGCTTTTTCTCCAGATGAAAAAACAATGTACATTACGGCTACAAATAATGTATTCAGATTAAAAATGAAATAAAAGAGCTCTGATTAAATAAAAAATGCCACGTAAAACACGTGGCATTTTTTTATAAAAAACTTTAGTTAGATTGCTGTTGATATATTTAGGTATAAGCTGTCTTTTTGGAATTTATTTTCCTTCCTTTTTAGGAAGCGCATAAACCACATATCCTTTCGGAATGTCCTCTTCTTTTAGTGTTTTATCCATTAAACGTCCAGTTGAGCAAATTACAAGATATTGCCGTCCATTTGCTTCATACATGGCAGGGATACCTTGAGGATTTGCACGTCCTACCTCTTTTTTCCAAAGAATATGGCCATTATCAGCATCATAAGCATAAACCCTACCATCCCCGGCTGTGGCAAATACGAGTCCGGTTGCTGTAACGACCATTCCTTTTCGTAAGGATCCGTTGGCTGTTCCCGTATTTTCTTCACTATCAATGTCATCATCATCACCTAGGGGCACTTTCCATTTGATTTCACCCTTATTTAAATCATAAGCGACAATCCATGACCACGCGGGTGTTAAAATATCGTTAGCTGCCTCACCATAGTTATTGGATTCTATATAAATTGCTTTGGGACCCATGTAATCCTCGGGATATCCAACTTCTTTTCGTGGTGGGTAATCGGGAACTTTTACTCCCCCAGAAGCTACTACAGGCCCGGATGGCGGGAGTACCTGCTCTTGTTGGCTGTTATTACCGCTTGTTCTGGCTAAGGATGCAAGGTAGGTGTATAGATTGCTCAAGGTTTCACTATCTAGGTGTGGCATGGCGGGCATCCGACCCTTACCATTGGTCACTGTCAATTTGAAGGCATCCAATCCACCACTTCTATCCATAGTGAGCAAACTGGTTCCTAATCCCTCCAAACCATTTTTATCAGCGCCATGGCAAACCAAACAGGTTTGTTTATATGAAGCCTCTGCTTTTGCTATTAGATCACCAGACAGTTCCGAGTTATTCTTTCTCGGCTCCCGAATTTTTAACCTATAAATTGATGCGGATTCTTTGGTTTGCACATAGACAATGCCTTTTTGGGGATTTGCCGCCGTATTGCCATAATTGGCACCACCCGTAGAGCCTGGAATGGCAATGGTTTCATATTTGTCGGAGAGTGGCTGAAATATTCCCACTTTCGCTTTACTAATTCTTTCAATCATTTCTTCGCGTTTTTCGTTGCTCCAATAAGGATTCAGATCATCAGCAGTTACTACTTGGCGGTTGAATGGTGGTATTACGGTAGGAAAGGGTTGAGTTGGCGATGATTTTTCATTAGGCATGTCACTTTGTGGAACGGGTCTTTCCTCAATAGGCCAGAGCGGTTTGCCCGTTACCCGATCAAACACGTACAAAAATCCTGTTTTGGCAGCAACTGCCACAGCATCTACCTTTTTGCCCTCATGCTGAACGGTAATCAACTGAGGTGCAGCTGTCAAGTCATAATCCCAAATATCATGATGTACAGTTTGGAAATGCCATAGTCTTTTACCGGTACGTGCATCAAGGGCGATGATGCAATTTCCAAATAAATTATCACCTTGCCTATCTGCACCATCAAAATCATAAGTTGGAGAACCTGTTGGGAAATAGGCAATGCCACGTTCCGCATCTACAGAGATTTCACCCCAAGTATTGGTAGCCCCAACGTATTTGTAAGCATCCTTTGGCCAGGTTTCGAAACCATATTCACCTGGGAGTGGGATGGTATGAAAAATCCATGCCATTTTTCCAGTGATGACACTATAAGCACGAAGATGGCCAGGCCCAACAAATGGATTTTCTCCTGGAGCTGAACCAACCAGAATCAGGTCTTCAAATATATGACCGGGAATAACTGGCATCATACGACCCAGTGTTTCAGGATCCCGATCTACTCCAAGTCGCATATCTGTATATCCGGGACCGGTATCACCAAAGTCCATGATGGACTTTCCGGTAATGGCATCTATGGCCTGCATGGTATTGTTTAGAAAAATAATCAGTCGCTTTTGGCTCTTATCCTCGCTTTGCCAGAAATTGATGCCGCGGGTAATGATTCCTTTGAGATTTTCATGAATCCAAATTTCTTTGCCAGTACTAGCATCAACCGCAATAATCGAGTTGTTTCTACCCATTACGTACATCACGTTATCCACGATAATGGGGTTGAAATTATAATTTGAATTATCGTAAGTGGGTACTATAAATGCTACTTCTAGTTGGTTGACATTTTTCTTGGTAATCTGGGTGAATTCCACAAATTTTGAATGATCGGGACCTCCGCCATAGTCTTTCCATTCAATGTGTTGTTGTGTCGCTAAAGATTCTGAATGCTTAACATTACAACTGGCAAAAAGAATAAAGAAACCAGATAAAATGTAAAATGAAGGGGATAACCTTACTGAAATAGTGTTTGTGTGTGGCATAAGTGATTATTAGTTTAGCATCGTTGTAATTAGTTTTTCTTATCGAAAACAGAAACGTTCTATTCCCTAAGTATTTAAATGCGCCACGGCTTTCGTCACAAAAATGCCCTTACTTCATACAATCGCTCAAGCGTTTCTTAGTATATTAAGTCTAATCAACTTCCCATGTATCTGTTCTGAACGGTACAATAGGGAATCCTTCTTTATTCAGCACATTAGACATGCCTGTATTGCTAAATGAAAATCTAACGGCTACAGGTTCTTTTATGTTTTTATTTGAAACAATTATTCTGCCTTTTTCTAGTTTCACATCGGCAGGTAAAAATGTCTTATCGCTTCCAGCTATCATGAACTCCGTGGGCTTGCCACCATCTTTGGTAATAAAACCGTTGGGTGCATCACTGAAATATAGATTAACTTTTCCTTTGTCTATTTCCATATTTTTTAATACGGGACTCTTATAAACAGGAATATTTTTTCCATAAGTTTCCGCAAGAGCTAATAGTGCTAGACGTTCTCCAACGTCTTTTTTGTTTTGAGGGTGCAGGTTGGTGACATCATCTACTAAGTCGGTAATAACTACCATGCCCGTTTTAGGGTATGAGAGGGATTTAGACTGTGCTTCTTGGAGCAAAGCCCCTTCATACAAAGACGTGTCATATTTCCAAGGTGCAATCTGTACGTAGTAGAATGGAAAATCATTCTGGAAAGCCTCACGCCAAGAACCAATCATGCCATTTAGCATTTTTTCATAGGCATAAGCTCTGGGTGTATTACTTTCCCCTTGATACCAAAGTGCTCCTGCAATGGTATAATTTGAAATAGGATAAATCATGGCATTGTAAAGATATCCCGGTTGGTGCGGTCGGTGCGTTTTTACAACAATTTCACTGGCAGCTTTTTTCATAATAGGGTCTGAATTTATAACCGATTCAGGTTCCCATAGTTCTATAGGCGTTCCAGACCAAGCAGATTGTATCAAACCAATTGGCACATTCAAATCATCATGAAGTTTTTTTCCAAAGAAATAACCTGTGGCACTAAAACGTTTTAAGGTTTCTTCATTGCATGATACCCATTCACCTTCAGCATGGTCTTGAGGATATTCAGAGGCTTTTTTATCTACAGTAAAAAATCGAATATTGGTATTGGCACTGGTTGGTAAAATATCCTTTATCTGTTGGTTATTGCTCATTTCCATATTGGACTGCCCAGAAAGTATCCAAACTTCTCCAATCAATATATTTTCCAGAACAATTGTATTTCTTCGTCCTTTTAAAGTAATGGTATAGGGGCCGCCAGCTTTGGGAGTATCTATTTTTGCTTTCCATTTTCCGGTATTTGCAGCTACAATGGTATCAGCTTCCGTTTTCCAAGACGATATGATAATAAAACGTTCGCTGGCGTCTGCCCATCCCCAAAGTGTTGCCTTAGAGTTTTGCTGCAATACCATATTGCTGCTCAAAATAGGAGGTAGCCTAATAATCGCCTCGGCTTTGAATGCACATAATAGAATTACAATAAAAAAGTATTTTTTCATAAAAGTAAATTTAGTTTAGATATCAAAAAAAAATGGTAATCGATTTAACGATTACCATGTTCTTTTGCTCATTACTTTATCAAGTTCGGCGCGTGTCATAGTACCTAATTCAGGATGTTTTTTTAGCCATTCCAGAAAATCTACTTTTATATTATCGCCCCATTGGCTATCAATTTCACCAGTACTGTATTTGCCGGTTTTTACCATTTCAAAACCAAATTGGTCTTTTCTAGTAACAAATTCTGAAGTGCTTACCACTTGTTCTGCCATGTGTGCAGGTACAAAAAGCACACCTTCAACCGTGGCAATTACTAAATCACCAGGAAGCACAATGGCATCCCCAATACGAATTGGCGTATTTAATCCTGTAAGAACCATTTCTTCAGTAAAAGATGGATGGAAATCACGTACAAAAGCATTAAACCCTTCTAGGTTTTGTATTTCTTGTAAATCTCTGGCAGCACCATTAAAAACCACGCCATTTCCAGATTTACTTAATATGGAGTTTGCTAAAGTAGCACCCATGATAGGACCTCCGCCTATCTTGCCATAAGCATCAGCTACATATAAATCGCCTTTGGTAAGTATGTCAATCGGCCATGCATTGGTATTCCCTTTTCTTCCTTGTGAAGCGCCTCTTTCTTTAATGTTTTTTTCCACATCTGGACGACTTGGTAAATACATCGCAGTGACGGCGCGACCTGTCATAGTTGTATTATTGACCATTTTCCAGTTGCCTGCATATTGGTTTAGATAACCTTCATTCCTCAATACGGTCCAGGCATCATCAATCATGATGGTTTTTGCTCTTGCTAATAAATCATCGGAAATTTTCGGTCTGCCATCATCAAATCGTTCGCCTTTCCATTCTGAAGTCAGAAATAGCATTTCTTCCTTACTGATGGTTTGCGCGTTTAATGGATTTACAAAAGTTAGAGTAAATAAAATAATAGCACTAAGTAATTTCATGGTTTTTGTATTTAAATATTATTAATTATTGTCACTTGCTTTAATCAAGGTATTGTTTACAGCGTCCATACCCAAACGTTCTTTTAATTGGGTAAGGTATAAACTTCTAGGCGTTACGTGTTTATCCATAGATTCCACATGTCCATTTGGTTTTGTTAAATCTTGTAAAGCCGCATTAAAAACAACGGCATTTACGCCAATATGGCCAAACGAATAATTTTGGGCAGTTGGTGGTTTTTGTATAAGAAAATCGCCTTCACAATTCCAAAACACAATATTAGCACCTGCCCAGCCAATAATATAATCCCAATATCTGGCAGTCAATGGGGCTTTTACATTATCGTATAAAACACCAGTAGACCAGTGGTTGTGAGGTTCGCTAGATGAATACGGATTGATGGCAGTACATTCCAAAAAAACATTGCCACTAGCTTCATGGCTCTGTAAAACAAAAGAATGACGACCTTTTTGCGATGTACAACGTTGTACCAAGCAAAATTGGCCATTCATCTGGAACGTAAAGCGTCTGCCGCCCCATCGCTGTGCAACAGGCTCTATGGATTGACAATCTTGTACGGTAATATATTTTGTGCCTGCATTGGCTTGCACCACACTGTTCACAAAGTGTAATGCGCTCATATTGCGTATCCAGACATTCTTTGCATTGGTAATGTTGATGAAGTTTGAATAATGGTTCTCATCGGAATAATATTCTTCGCCTTGATAACGATGTGCTTCACCTAATTTATCACGATCCATATTTCCATAAGCTGTGGTGCGTACAGAAGGATCATATTGAGAAATACCTCGAAGGTTTTCAATACCTATTTGTTCAATACGTTCATCATTATATTTATAAATGGCACCACCGCCCCAGGGCGTTTCAATAGCACAGAAAATAGGGGCATCGATAGTTACTGTGTTGCCATTTATACTTACAATAGTTCTATCATAATCAATATCAAATGGTCGCCATCTGTTTCTTCCAACAGTAGCACTATCTAGACCAAGCTTTTTAATCCATGCCTCATTTCCGAAGCGTCTCACAATAATTTTATCACCAACTTTAAAGGTTTTGGCAGATTTCACATTGAAGCTTACTGCTCCAACAGGTACGTAATCGGTGGTAATGTCTTGTTTTGTGTCTTCTTGGGGTGTTACTTTCTTATCACTTTCAATGTTTATTAAAGCAGGTCTTCTTGCACCACGACCACCAGTTTGTGCTGTTGGCAACGGTATTTTACCAAACAGAATCGTTCCTGTTTCACCCATGCCTTCGCCACGAAGCACCACGCCTGAAGCTTTGATGTATAAAGGTTTTTCTAAATCGTAATGCCCCATTTTTAAAAGAATCGCTCCTCTAAAGCCATGAGCATCTGGAGTTAATGCAGATACACTGTCGATTACTTTTTGGATTCTATCGGCATTATCACCTAAAACAGGCCAAATAGTGGCTTTAATAGCAACCGTAGGAATTGGCACGCCACCGCCTTTATAACCAGCGTTTGAAAAATCAGGAATTTTATTGCCTAAACTATCTGGTACGTAAATCAATTTGTTATCAATACCCGGATATACCAACGATGTAGTAGGAGGGATGTCTTGTGCGGTTAAAGAATTTATGATTGAAATACTTCCTAAAAAAAGTAAAATAATGGTTTTATAAAATTTCATATAATCATATAATTTTAATTTATCAATGTCTATTGACCTGCATTTAATAAGGTGTTATTGACAGCTCCAATTCCCAATCGTTCCTTAAGTTGGGTGAGGTATAAACTCTTTGGCGTCACATGTTTATCCATGGATTCTACATGACCGTTTCGTTTTGTTAAATCCATTAATGCTGTATTAAAAATAACGGCATTGACACCAATGTGCCCAAAAGAATAATTTTGAGCTGTTGGTGGTTGTTGGATTAGAAAATCGCCTTCACAATTCCAGAATACAATATTGGCTCCCGCCCAGCCCATAACAAAGTCCCAGTAGCGGGCAGTTGATGGTGCTTCAACATTGTCGTAAAGGATGCCATTTACCCAGTAACCATGAGGTTCACTGGTGGAGTAGGGATTAATCGCTTTACATTCTAGAAACACGTTGCCGCTTGAGGTGGAACCTTCTCCTACAAATGAGTGGCGACCTTTATAGGATACACATCTTTGCACTAGGGAAAACTGACCATTCATTTTGAAGGTAAATCGTCTACCTCCAGCTCGTACTGAAACAGGTTCCATAGACACACAATCCTGAACCGTAATCCATTTAGTGCCTCCGTTCGCAATTACAGCACTATAGGCAAAATGTAAGGCAGTTACATGACGCACCCAAGCATTTTTGGCATTGGTAAAACCAATAAAATTAAAATAATGATTTTCATCAGAATAGTATTCCTCTCCTTGGTATTGATGTGCTTTGTCTAACTTATCGCGGTCCATGTTACCGTAGGTTGAGGTACGCACAGATGGGTCATAATCCGAAATGCCACGGAGATTTTCTATACCTACATTTTCAATACGGTTATCATTGTATTTTAATAGTTCACCGCCTCCCCAACGTGCATCAATAGCCGTGAAAATAGGAGCGTCTATGGTAATGGTGTTGCCATTTATATTAATTATTTCGCGGTCATAATTGATGTCGAATTTCCATTGTCTGCTGTTAGCTATTTCATCCTTCATTTTCAATTCTTTAATCCAGTCTTCATTACCAAAGCGTCTAACAAATACTTTATCTCCTTTTTTGAAACCTTTAGCAGATTTCACATTAAAACTAACCGCTCCAACAGGCACATAATTATCAGTAATTGTTTGCTTACTGTCTTCTAACGACTCTGTGCCATTTTCTGCTCCAATGTTAATCAGGTCCGGTCTTGCAAATCGTTGTCTGCCCGAAGCGTTTGGATCGCGAGGAGGTAAAACGCCATAAAGAATGGTTCCTGTATCACCCATGCCTTCCCCACGTAAAACGATACCAGAGGTTTTGATATAGAGGGGTTTTTCTAGTCGATAATATCCCATTTTAAGCAATATCGCACCTCGGAAACCATAAGTATCTTGAGGTAATGCAGAAACACTATCAATTACTTTTTGAATTCTTTCCGAATTATCACCAAGAACAGGCCATACAGTTGCTTTTATAGCAGCGGTGGGAATCGGAACGCCACCACCTTTATATCCAGCATTGGAAAAATCAGGAATTGTATTACCAAGACTGTCTGCAACATAAACCAACCGGCCATCAATACCAGGATATACTAACGATGTAGTGGGAGGGATATCTTGTGCACTAATGAATGGAATATTGGCAAATAAAGCCAGCATAATAATCCAAGAAATCTTAGTTTTCATTATGGGTTTAGTTTAGTTATTGGTTGCCAGATATTATCTGGTAAATGATTTATTTAAAAAGCTTTTGGGCAAAATCATGAAGTGATTTTCTCCAAACTTGCCATTCATGGTCGCCAGGGAATGATGCAAATTGAACATCTAATCCTTTACTGTTGAAAGTTTCAATGAGCTTTTTAGTCGCTTCAATTCTGTTATCCTGCTCACCGACCGAAATATAAAATAGCTTCAGACCTTTATTAAATTTTTCTGGTGTGGTCAATATGCCCGGAATTACAGATTCTGCATCAAATGAAGCTTGTTCTCTAATACCACCAAATAGGCCGGTACTAAAAACCCCAACATAGTCAAAGGTGTCTATATTTCGTAGACCTGTAAAAAAAGCTTGTCCGCCACCCATGGATAATCCTGAAATAGCTCTATTAGCTGCATCCGTTTTTACTCGATAGTTTTTCTCAACAAATGGAATAATATTCTCAAAATATTCTTCCTTAAAAACCGCCATCGCTTCATCATTATAACCTCTGGCATTTACACCGGGTTTGTTAACGTTTCCGTTTGGAATAGCAACAATCATTGGAACTGCTTTGCCTTCAGCAATTAAATTATCTAGGATGAAATTGGTTTTGCCTTGAACGGCCCAACCACGTTCATCTTCGCCACCACCATGTTGAATATATAGAACAGGATAGCTTTTACTTTGATTTTCATCATATCCCGGAGGCGTATAAATATTAATATTACGCCAAGTACCCGTAGTTTTTGAAAAATAAACATGGGCACTTATTTTTCCATGAGGTACATCTTTAATATTGTAAAAGTCAGCACCTGCTTCTGGAACATCAATTGCACTAGCCATTCTTCCAGTGCCGTAAAACGATTCACTTGCAGGATCGGCAAATTTAAAACCATCAATGACTAAAGAATAGTAATGAAAACCAGGTACTTGTGGATTGGTTGTTACAGTCCAAACACCTTTATCATCTTTTTGCATATCATAAAGCTTTCCTAAATCTAACTGAACTTTAGTCGCTTCTGGAGCACTTACGGTAAAAAGAACACGGTTGTCCTGAAAAATACAAGGACAACCGTTCTGATTTATATTAGTAGGCGCAGGTTTTGTATCTGCTGGAACTTGAGTTTGAGCGATGCTATAAGTAAAGCTAAACACTAGAGTGATTATGGAAAAAACCGACTTTCGATTGCAATTTATTTTGATATAATCCATCATAAATAGTATTATCGTTGATCGTCATCACCCATCACATCATAACCTCTCCATTTATACTCTTTAGCTAAAGACGTTGCCGCAGGCCATGCAATTTTATGCTGATCGCTACCTACCCATTTCATCCTATTTGCTTCAGTATCAAAACTAATTTGTACTTGATAGTTGTAAGTTGTTGGCTCTGCTTGTATTTGTTTAGAAAGGTTTTCATCATAAAGTCTCAATAATTTCGAGCTTAAATAACCTTGCTGAACGGTCATAGCGGGTACGTATATAGAATAATACATCTTTTCAAATGCTTCTGCATTTTCTTTTGGCACCACAAAATCCATTTGTAAGGCCATGGCTTTTGGTTGGGCTAAGGGTTTTTTAATACCCAATCCAATGGATTTAGAAGCAGCAATGCCAATGACCAATAATTCTAAGTCTTCATTGCCAGTATTTGTTAAGGTTACTTTTTCACCTAACTTTCCGGTAAAAGCATCATCACCTATTATATTTCCAGATTGACCGTCTATGGATACAGAACCAGAACCTTTCACAACAAAGTATACTTCCTCAATCCCTAAAAGTTGTCTTTCCTCGGTAGATTTACCAGCAGGAATGATTACATGGTCAACATGGTTCCAATCCGTACTAAAAACATTTGGATCAAATAAACGGCGAGATAAAACACCATCACCCGTGTATAAACGGTTATTCGCTCTGGTTTTATCTTTTTCTAACCTACCAGAAACAAAAACAGGAATAGGGTCTAATGTAGCACCAACACGCGTATCAGCTAAATCAAAATTATCACTACTTGCTTTTACTGAACTAACGGCAAAATTCAACCAACGAAGCGGTTCATTAGAAGCATTATAAATACCATGTGCATCACCCATTTTACAAGGTACAATAGCAGGTGCTTTTATTTTTGAAGTACGACCATTAATAGTAAATTCTGCCTCACCATTTAGAATCACGTACATTTCTTCAATATTATGGTGAAAATGGTGGCCGATACCAGATTTTGCATTAATGACTCCAGAGTGCAGATAAAGAAAGTTTGTTGATAAATCGTTTCTTCCTATTAATTGTGTAAATCCCATGGTGCCAGCACCAGCGTGGACAGCTGAGAGTTCTCTGTACTTTGAAGCATCATTATGAGTGATACGTTCTTTTATAGTTTGAGACGTAGCATGAAATGCTACAAAGGCTAGTAATAAGGTTATTAGTTGTTTCATATCTATTATTGGTTTAATTGGCTTTTAAATTAAATAAATTAACTATATCTGTAAATTTATAAAAATTACAGATATAGTTATAAAATCTTGTGACACGAAGTAAATAATTACTTTTTGTCTGGAAGCGCATAGACTACGTAGCCTTTAGCCAATGCCTCCGGTTTTTTTGAATGGTCAAAACTATCTGATGAGAAATTTCCAGTGGCATTAATAACTAAATATTGTTTGCCATTTATAGAATACATGGCTGGTACCGCCACAGATTCGTTACTTAAAGTGGTTTCCCATAAAACTTTTCCAGTGTCTTGATCTAATGCATATAATTTACCACCTTTAGCCGTAGCAAATACAATCCCTGTTGAGGTTACAACCATACTCTTACGTTGAACACCTACAATGGCACCTTTAGTTTTATCTCCATTAACATATTGATAATCTTCACCTATGGGCGTTTTCCATTTTATGGTACCATTATTTAAATCGTATGCCACCATATAAGACCAAGGAGGCGACATTAAATTAGTCCATTCCAGTCCATATTCCGTAGTATATCTGGCTTCAGGAGCTTGTTGAATATCTTCAGGATAATCTAGCATTGGTGCAGCACGTTTTTCATCTTCTCTCATTTTAACGCCGCCAGATGCTACCACAGGACCTTCGGGCATGGCTTCTTCATCTGT
>NCDW01000033.1 GCA_002280395.1 Flavobacteriales bacterium 32-35-8 | reverse complement strand
TGAAATGAACCAGACGGAGGGTCACACAGTTTCTATTCCTTTTAAATCGGTTGGCGACGCATTAAACCTTCAGAAATCGAAGTCAGATAACGTGCTTTCTTTGAATGGCAAGTGGAAATTCCATTTTGCCAATACGCCGGAAGGTACACCCAACAACTTTTTTACACCCAGTTTTAATGATAAGCAATGGTCTGACATCACTGTGCCCTCCAACTGGGAAATGCAGGGTTTTGGAGATCCTTTGTTCCGAAATGTGGCGCATGCCTTTAAATCCAATCCGCCTTTTGTCCCTCGCGAATACAACCCGACTGGCTCGTATCGCAAATCGTTTACTTTGCCGGCTAACTGGAAAAGCAAACGTGTTTTTTTGCGTATGGAGAAAACTGCTTCGGCATCGTTTGTTTGGGTCAACGGACAGGAAGTGGGCTACAACGAAGGTGCGCATGAGCCCGCTGAGTATGATGTTACCAGTTACCTGAAACCAGGAAAAAACACCATTGCCGTGAATGTCATTAAATATTCAGATGGTGTGTATCTAGAAAGTCAGGACTATTGGCGCTTAGCTGGTATTTTCGATGATGTTTGGCTATACGCAAAAGAGGATGTACATCTCTTCGACTGGTATGCTACTACCGATTTAGACGAAAACTATAAGAACGCAAAACTGAATGTGCAGATTACGGTAAATAACCAATCGAAAACCGATAAACAGAATTACAAGGTTCGCACGTCGCTGTTTAATTCAGATAATAAGTTGCTTCAGGATTTCACTTCTGATGCCGTTCAAATAACTACTGATAATAAGCAAATTATTACTATGTCATCAGACGTATTAAATCCTAAAAAGTGGACCGCCGAAACACCCAATCTCTATCGGTTAACCATGGAATTAATTAATGGCGAAGGAAAAACCGAAGAAGTCATTACGGGTCGTATTGGTTTTAAAGAGACTGAAATTCGCCATCAGGTTTTTTATCTGAACGGAAAAGCCATCAAACTTAACGGCATCAATACACACATGCAACACCCCACTTTGGGACATACCATGGACGAAGCCACCATCCGAAAAGATTTTGAACTGTTTAAACAATTCAACATCAATTGTGTACGCATATCACACTATCCACCAGTAAAACGTTATCTGGAACTGGCAGACGAATATGGATTCTATATTATTGACGAAGCAGGAGTTGAAGCACATGCCACAGAATACCTTAGTGATAATCTGGACTGGGAACCCATGTACCGCGAACGGGTTCGCAAAATGGTATTGCACGACCGCAATCATCCTTCCATTCTTTTTTGGAGCGCCGGAAACGAAAGTGGCGAAGGGAAAAATATTTGTAACGTGATTGATGAAGGACGAAAATACGATACGACGCGCTATTGGATGTATGGCGGAAATGCTTTTGCGCATGACTGCGAAGAAATTATCGGGCCACGTTACCCAACACCTTTTGAACTCAAAAATCAGGTAGGGATGGTTCCTGAAAGTGTTGATTCGAGACCATCGTTTATGGACGAATACCTGTCGGTGGCGGGAAATGCTGGTGGTGGATTGGACGAATATTGGGATGTGATTTACCAGTATCCCCGCATCATGGGCGGAGCACTCTGGGATTTCGTAAGTCCAGGTTTGCTCGAACCAGTTCGTAAATTGACGGATGCTTCACCAAACAAAATCCAAACCCACATCATGGGACGCGCCAAACTGGTTGCCGGACACGATGGCAAAGGCATTGATTTGAATGGTCACGACCAATGGGTGGAAGTGTATCAGGATAAAAATATTGAAATCTCGGGTGATAAACTAACAGTGTCGCTTTGGATTTTTCCACGCGATTTAATGAACATGGGCGGCACATTGCTCACCAAAGGAAACTATCAATTTGGTTTGCAGCAAAACGGTGACAAGTCGCTCGATTTCTACATCAACACAGCGAGAATTTACAATTCGAGAAAAACAGTCGTTAGTGCTGAATTACCAAGCGATTGGACACAAAAATGGCATCATGTGGCAGGTATTTATGACGGGAAAACCATCTCACTATATATAGACAACAAAAAGGTGGCTGAAGAACCGGTTACTGGGAACATTACCAATTTTCCTTTTCCTCTTAATGTGGGCAAGAATGCCGAGACACATGGTCAGCATACCACCGATTATTTGGCCGATGCCATCATCGATCAGGTGGGTATTTTCCCAGAAGCCATAGAAATAAATGATTTGTATGCGTCAAAACCAGACTTGAAAAATCGTGCAGCTTTGTGGCTTGATTTTGAACAGGAGCAAAATGAAGGCGAATTTTTCAGCTATGGCATTGGCGCGCGTACCTATGGAAGTATTTTTCCCAATCGGGTTCCACAGCCTGAAATGTGGCAAATAAAAAAGTCGGCTCAACCTATTTCCGTAACATGGAGCCATGCCGAAAACATGGAAATTGAAGTGCACAACCGACACTTTTTTACCAATACCAATGCCTTTGAAGCACGTTGGAATCTGGAGGAAAACGGCATATCAATAGCTTCCGGAACATTGGAGGTGGATGTTGAACCAGAAGCGAAAAAAACCTACGTGCTTCCTATCCCAAAGCTTCAGCTAAAAGCCGGTGCAAGCTATATGGTAACCGTTAGTTTTCATTCGAAAGAAGCTACACCATGGGCGCCGAAAGGTTTTGAATTGTATTGGGATCAATTGGAATTGCCATGGATGGTTCCTACCGAGGAAAAATTGGCACAGCAGCAAACCAATCCTTTAAAAGTGACAGATAATGAGCAACATTTGGTTGTATCTGGAGTAAATTTCGATTATACCTTTAATAAAGCCGATGGACAATTGTCCTCCATGAAATACATGGGTACAGAATTGCTGAAACAGGGAGCGCAACTCAATGTTTGGCGTGCGCCTGTGGCAAACGAACTGGACGATTGGACCGCTGGTTCAGCCAGAACGCAAGGCTACGGAACGATGGTTGCTGCTTCATGGTATTCTATTGGTCTGGATAATATGAATTCAAAACTGGAATCATTTCGGGTTGAAAATAAAGATGAAAATGTCATTGTTAGTATTCGCGACATTGCTCTTTTTGGAAATTCAGGCAGGGCAGGCTTCGATAATGAGATGATTTACACCATTTCGCCCGACGGGGACATTAGTTTACAGCACACGATTCATCCGCATGGAAGAATGCCAACGATGTTGCCGCGCATAGGAACAACATGGGTATTCAATGACCAAATGCAACATGTAGAATGGTTTGGACGTGGGCCTGAGGAGAATTATCCCGACCGTAAAACTGGGTATCGTATGGGGCTTTATCAGTCGACAGTTGATGCCATGTTTGTACCGTATTTGATTCCTCAGGATACTGGCTTGCGCACGGACAATCACTATGTGCGACTGACAAATGCTGAAGGCATCGGCATTGAGTTTTCGGCAGCTGAACCATTCAATTTTAATGCCTATAATTACAGTACCGAGAATTTGTCAAAGGCAAAATACAACTATCAATTAATCAAATCGGATGGTGTCACATTCAATTTCGACTACCAGACCACCGGTGTAGGAGGCACGGCCATTGGGGTGCTTAATAACTATCAAACCATTCCTCAAGCCATAAAGTTCACAAGTTCCATAAAACCATTTAAAATCAACAAGTAAGCCTGATAAATAACCGGTAACAACAGTATAAAAAATGGCGAGTTTTAGTTAACACAAAGTTGGTTGCTTGTTTGCCGGCTCCCATAAATAAATAACCAATCCATAGTTCGCAAACGATATTTTTATCACTTTTGTATTCATGCAAAACATAGATATTAGAACCGTAGATGTTATTCAATATTTGCAACCTTTACGAGAGGGTGGCTCCCTGCCTGCTATTGTAAAAGCAGACGATGGATTTTTGTATGTGCTAAAATTTAGAGGTGCCGGACAAGGCAAAATGGCTTTGATTGCAGAATTTATGGGTGGTGAACTGGCTAGGGCGATTGGATTAAAAGTACCTGAATTGGTATTTATGAATCTGGATGAATCGTTTAGCAAGACACAACCCGATGAAGAAATACAGGACTTGCTTAAATTTAGCGTTGGTTTAAATCTGGGCTTGCATTTTTTATCGAGTGCCATTACTTTCGATCCTTTAGTAACTACTGTGGATGGTATGACGGCTTCAAAAATAGTGCTGCTGGATAGCCTTATCAGCAATATTGACCGCACCGATAAAAATACCAATTTATTATATTGGAACAAGGAATTATGGGTGATTGATAATGGGGCTAGTTTTTATTTTCATCACAATTGGCCGCAATGGAGAGAGCACTTGACTAGAACCTTCCCGCTTATTAAAGACCATGTGCTTTTAAAAAAAGCTGACCAGTTACCCGAGGCAGCCGCAGAAATTAAACGCTTGCTGACTGAGGACATTATTATGGATATTGTGTCGGCCATTCCAGAAGATTGGTTGCAAAGCGAGTCTGAAACCATGAGCCCGAACGCCATGAGAGCTGCCTACATAGACTATATGACGACCAAACTTTCCAACATTGATTTACTAGTTAAAGAAGCCGCCGATGCCAGATAAATTCACCTTTAAATATGCCATTATCAGGCTGGTGCCTAAAGTGGAGCGCGAGGAGTTCTTTAATGTAGGCGTCATCCTGTTTTGCAAACGCAAAAAGTTTTTAGACCTCAAGTACCACATTAGTGAGGCTAAACTAAAGGCGTTCTCTTCTGACATGGAATTGGACGTCTTAAACGACTATTTAAACGCTTGGAAACTCATTTGCAAGGGCGATGCTTCGGGTGGGAAAATAGGTGCCTTAGAATTATCGGAACGGTTTGGATGGCTCACCGCTTGTAGAAGTACCATCATTCAAAGTTCAAAAACCTATTCAGGTCTGGATAGCGACCCCGAAAAAGCCTTAGAGGATATATTTAATAGGCATGTTTTGTAAGTCGGTGTGATTTAAGTAAAAAGTTTTGCTTGAATACACTCAGAATGTCAAAACTTAACAACTCGCCCGCAAACTTAACTTGCAAAAAAAACGTTATTGGTAATTTTATCTCAACACCACCATCAAACCTAAACTTTTGTATATTTGGTTAAAGCTTAAAAATGACCACGAAGGACATCATATTAAAAACACTTAAATCGAATAAGCCAAAGCTTACAAAACTCGGTATCCGACATGTGGGCTTATTTGGCTCATACATTCGCAATGAGCAATCAAGTGATAGTGATATTGATTTGTTGATTGATTTTGAGCCTGAAAAAGAGAACTTCGATAATTTTATGGCGGTTTATGACCTGTTTGAAAGTATGTTTAAGAATGAAAAGATTGAGGTTGTCACAAAAAATGGGCTGAGTCCCTATATTGGCCCTAAAATCTTAAAGGAAGTTCAATATGTCTAAAGAACCCATAGAATTTCTTAGGCATATTCAAGATGAATGTGCTTATTTGATTTTGGTTAGCAAAAATCTAGATTTCAATGCGTTTATAGATGACGAAACTTTAAAGCGTGCAGTTGTTAGAAGCCTAGAAATTATTGGAGAAGCAACAAAAAAGATTCCTACTGATTTTAAGGTTACTCATGATTCCATTCAATGGAGAAATATGGCTGGAATGCGAGATCGACTTATTCACGACTACATGGGCGTCAACTATTCCATAGTTTGGGATGTTATCAAAAACAAAATTCCCGACCTTAATAATCAAATCAGTAAAGTTTTATCAAAAATGAAACACCTATGAGAATAACATTCACACACGAGGATGATTATTTAGGGTGTTGCTCCCGATAGTTATCGGGATGACAAAAATTTAAAATAATATAAACAGATGAACGTATTATTTATTGGTGGTACTGGCAACATTAGTTCGGCATGTTCAGAATTAGCCATTTCCAGAGGTATTGATTTATATCACTTAAACAGAGGCAAAACGTCTCAAATAAGACCTATTAAAGGTGTAAAAACAATTATTGCGGACATTAGAAATATTGAAGAAACCAAAAAAGCCATTGAAAACTATCATTTTGATGCCGTGGTAGATTGGATTGCTTTTGAGCCAGAACACATACAAAATGATATTGACTTATTTTCGGGTAAAACCAATCAGTTTGTTTTTATCAGTTCGGCGTCCATTTACCAAACACCTCCAGAAAAACTTCCCGTAACCGAAGACACGATTTTAGATAATCCGTTTTGGGAATATTCCAGAAATAAAATTACTTGCGAAAACTTGTTGCGAGATGCGTATAAAAAAACAGGGTTTCCTTATACCATTGTGCGTCCGTCACACACTTACGATAAAACCAGTATTCCCATAACGGGCGGTTATACCACTTTGCACAGAATGAAACAAGGCTTACCTGTGCTTGTTCATGGCGATGGCACGTCTATTTGGACGCTTACCAATCATAAAGATTTTGCGGTTGGATTTGTCGGCCTTTTAGGAAACCCAAAAGCTATTAATGAAGCCTATCACATTACAAATAACGAGTTGCTCACATGGAACCAAATTTATACGCTTTTTGCTAAGGCTTTGGATGTGGAACCTAAATTAGTACATGTGCCATCTAAAATAATAGCTGCCTATAATAAAGATATTGGCGATGGCTTGTTGGGTGACAAGGCTCATAGTATGATGTTTGATAATACTAAAATTAAAAGTATGGTTCCTGATTTTAATCCGAACATCCCTTTTAGCGACGGCGTTAAAGAGATTGTAACATGGTATGAAGCCGATGCCTCTCGACAAAAATTTGATAAAGACTTTAATGATTTAACGGAGCAGATTTTAGGGGATTATAAGTGGTTGTAGCTATTAGTTGGTTTGTTCTCGATAGAATTTTATCCTAATATAAATTGTGCTTGTCATTCCTGTGAAAACAGGAATCAAAATTAATTTAGAGAACTCCAAAGTGGATTCCTGCCTACGCAGGAATGACAAAATGCTAACTGAAATGATGTTTAAAAAAACTCACGGTATTGCATCACTCTAAAGTCGAAAGCCGTGAATTTTGGATTGTTCTGTTTAAGTTGTTTAAACAAGGGCATGCTGCCAATGGCTCGGTTTGCTGAACCTGATGATGATGTTAAGGACACGGTTTTTATGGTTCTTTCATAAGGATGAGATTGCTTCGCTTGGCTCGCCATGACGGGCAGCTTAAATTGGTGGATTCTTGGAATCTCATCAGATACTAATTTCAGCATAATGCCATAATCCTTGATATGTTTTCTAAAGAAATATTCGGGGCCGTTTTTACTATTTCCGCCAGTGAATAACAAAGTATCTACATTTGGGAATTCTTGTAAATAACCAATTAAATTGCGTAGTTTGATGTTTTGCATTCCTAAATCCGAAGCATCTATTTTTTCACGTTCGCAGCTTTCCACAATATCGCAAACACCGATGTTGTGATTGATTAAAAACTGTTTTCGTTGTTCTATGGCTTCTTCGGAATTGTCATATCTTAAATTCAGATTGTGAATGTTGTCAATAAATAACCACAAGGAATTATAACAACTTCCATAGCAAAAATTCACATCCTTTTCCAATAAATCCCCTGTTGAAAATCGTGGAGGTGGTAAGGTGCCCACAATTAATTTTGTAGTGGTTTCGTGTATGAACGGTTCGTATGGATGTTGGTGTTTGAACACGATTTACTTGGATTTTTAAGTTAATTTTCGTATTATTAAGATTATAAAATACAACAAAACTATGGGAAAAGGCGATAAAAAAACGAAACGAGGAAAAATACACAGAGGCACTTTTGGGACGAGAAGACCACGAATCAAGAAAAAACGCTCTGCTGAAAGTAAAATAGATATCAATAACAAAGCTACTGTTAAATAACTATAAGCTATTTTTTAGTTTCTCGACCTCAACAATGGTGTTTCTATAAATACGTTGGTTTTGCTTGGTCATATTTTGGGATTCCAAATAAATGTCCTCTAAAATAGCCTTGGCTTCGTCCATTTTGTTCCTGTTCAATAAAAACTTTGCTAGAATAAAACGCTCTTCGTAAAACGAATACCGGATATCTATTTGCTTTAAATTCGTTTCGGCTTCGTCAATTCTGCCTAATTTTTCCAATGCCAATCCGTAAAAGAATTGTGATTTGGATTTTAAGAACTCCGAACTATCCTTAATGTTTTCCGCATACAAAATAACCTTATCATACGCTTCAACATTAAAATAGCACTCTATGAGTTGCTTAGTGGCATAGGAATCGTTCTGTAGAGTATCATCTAACGCATGTAAATAATGTGGAATGGCATTTTTATAATCTTTATTTTCTAAATACGCATCCGCCAAATTAACACGGTTTTGGTAGGTTTCAGAAAACTGAAGTTTCTTTTCCAAATCCTTTATCCTTTTGGTTGGGTTGATAATGGAAACTATATTCTCTTGCATTTTATCGGCATCCCGTTTATTATAAACTTGGGTAATTAAATAAATAATAGAGCCAATAAGCGGCAGGAATAAAATAGCAAACACCCAATAATACGGATTTCTATTCTTGAACAGATGGTAAATACAATACGCTTGTAGGGCTATGATAAAGTAATAATACATTAAAATTAAATTTCTGCTTTTTATAAAATATTTGATTCCTGCCTTCGCAGGAATGACAAAAACTACCTGATAAATACCAGCTCTGTTTCGGTTGACATGGGCTCACTAAACTGATACCCTTCATAATGAAAACCTTTAATATCATCCAAGGTTTTGGCATTGGTATCAATAATATAGCGCGTCATATATCCTCTGGCCAATTTGGCAAAGGTCATAATCATTTTGTATTCCCCATTTTTAAAGTCTTTGAAACTACAAGTCACCACTGGCACTTTTAACAATTTGGTATCAATGGCCTTAAAATATTCGTTGCTGGCAAGGTTTAAAAACAATTCGCCATGCTCCAATTCATCGTTAAGCGCTTTAGTAATGGTTTTACTCCAAAACTCGTAGAGATTTTTGTTTTTGCCCACAGGAAAACTGGTGCCCATTTCCAAACGGTAGGGCTGAATTAAATCCGTTGGCCGTAACAAACCATACAACCCCGAAAGGATACGCACGGTGTTGTTAAGTTTTTCAAATTTTTCCTGTGGAATGGTATAAGCATCGAGTCCGCGATACACATCACCGCTGAACGCATAAATGGCTGGTCGGGCATTATCGGTCGTAAAAGGTAATTGCCATTGTTGATTGCGTTCATAATTCAATTGTCCCAACGCATCAGAAATGCTCATAAGTTTCGATAAATTTTTAGCTGATTTCTTTTTAAGAAGTTTATTGATGCGCTCTGAATCTTTTAAAAAACGAGCTTCCGTAACACTATTATTTGGCAACTTACTTTCAAAATCCAAAGACTTTGCTGGCGATAATACTAATTTCATCAGTAATTTTTATTGTTTTAGCAGTTTAAATTGAAACATTTCAAATTTACAACTAGTATCCCACTTTTAAAATCCAAACCAACAGTTATTTGTAATGGACTTATAATTCTAATTGATGATTTAAATAAATGTAATCATAAAAATAATTAACTTCGTTTACAACTAAAACTAAACATTAATAAAATGAGAACATTACGCATCTTATTAGTACTTACCATTATATCTACATTCAACCTTAATACCAATGCACAAACAATGACAAAAGACCAGAAAAAATCAGAAGAAACATTTATTAAATATGCCGATGAGGCCTTAGAACTCATGACACAAGAAGCTCTAAAGATGGACATAAAAGGCGTGGGCATCGTTTGCTATATCCCTGGGAATGAAACAAAATCTTGGACCTCTAAAATGATTGTTGTAAAAACCACTGGTACCACAAAACAAAACTTTATAGCGGTAGCACACTCTAAAGCCGCTGAAATGGCTGAAACCTTAATCAATAGTGGAAGTAAAATTAGAGAGACAAAAATGGGAGAGTTTGGTTATATAGGTGGTGTTATCAAAAAAATAGAATCTGGTTATTTATTAGCGACATTTTCAGGAGCTACTGGTGAGCAAGATGTAGAGGTTGCTACCAAAGTATTGGATTGGTTGGTTGCTAAGTTTTAGTAAAATGATTTGCTAGGAATTAACATCTTAAAATGACTATTTCAACCCTATACAAAAAAATCAGGCCCTTTGTAAAACCTTACCGGGTCATGATTGCGGCCACCTTGGCGCTTACGTTTGTGGGGTCTTTTGCGGCGCAGGTAAACGCCTTGGTTCTTAAATATACTGTAGATTCCATAAGTGATTTGATGGTTGCTGGAGAACCGCTTTCAAGAGGGTTTTACTTATTGGGTACCATTACCATTATATTACTTTCCAAAGAATTAGTGCACTCCATTGTGCAATTCGGGCAAAAATTTTATGGTGAAAAACTACGCATTTTTATTACCCGGGACATCTCTCAAACCATTGTGGAACGCATCCTAACCTATCGCATGGAGTTTTACACATCCAACGATAATGAAAGTGGCAAATTACAAACACGCATCGATTTAGGTATTAGCAGCTTAACCCGATTGGTACAAAACTTTTTTATAGATATTTTGCCTTTGTTTGCCAATGCTGTTGTGGCGTTGGCGCTGATGTTTTATGCCAATTTCTATGTGGGTTTGGTGAGTTTGTGTATCATTCCTATTTATTTTTATATCAGTCAGTTGCAAGCCAATAAACTCAGTGGTTTTAGGAGACGCATGCGGATGTATAGGGAAACGAAAAACAACAGTATATTGAGTTTGATTGATTCCATCACCGTGATTAAATCGTTTGTACGGGAATCGTTGGAAGCGAAACGCCATCAAGATATTCAATTTGAAATGACCGAAAATCAATTAGCGACCAGAAAAACAGGATTTATATTTGAAAGCATCAAAAGTTTCATCGAACAAATTGGCGTGGTATTCATTATTATTCTCACTGCCTACTTCGTATTAAATGGTTCTATGACTATTGGCGCCATCATGTTTCACATCTTGCTTTTCAATAATGTGTCGGCTCCCATCCGGCAATTACACCGCATTTATGATGAGGTAAATGATGCTTTGATTTATTCCGAAGGCTTTTTTGATATTCTGGAATCCGAACACCAAAAAGAAACGAGCGGCACTTATAAACCTGAAAAGATTAAAGGTTTAATAGAAGTGATAGATGTCGATTTCATATATCCCAATGGCACCCAAGCGCTTACAAAGGTCAATTTTACTATAAAACCCAACGAAACTACAGCTTTGGTGGGTTTGAGTGGCGCGGGTAAAAGCACCATTATCAATTTATTGGATAAATTTTACCAACCTACTAAGGGACGGATTTTATTGGATGGTGTTGATTTAAAGGAATATGACACGGATTTTTTGAGAAAAAACATCGGATTGGTATTGCAAAAGAATCACATTTTTAAAGGCACCATTTACGAAAACATCTCCTATGGAAATCCGAATGCCACAGAACCAGACATCATAGAGGCTTCAAAGAAAGCCTATATCCACGAGCAAATTGCAGGCTTACCCAATGGCTATCAATCAGATGCGCATTTACTTTCGGGCGGACAACAACAACGTATTGCCATTGCCAGATTGTTTTTGAAAAATCCACCCATCATCTTTTTAGATGAACCCACTGCAAGTTTGGATGCCATCGCCACGCAACAAATAAAGAAATCTTTGGATGCCATTAAAAAAGATCGTACGGTCATCATCATTTCACACAGCATCTCCCAAATTATTGATGCGTCCAATATCGTTGTATTAGAAGCCGGAAAAAGTGTGGAAGTTGGCACACACGATAGTCTGTATAAATTAGAAGGCACCTATTTTAAAATATTCACTGCTATGGTAAATAGTTTGAATATTGAGAAGATTACGCAAACCATCGAGTAGTAAAAAAGTGGATTCCTGCTTTCGCAGGAATGACAAGAAACCAAAAAAAGCAGTCTTACTCTCCCTCCAACTCCTGATATTTAGAATAGGTGCGCCATTTTTCAATGCATTGTTGCATATCTTCTGGAATTTCAGAATTAAATTGCATAAACTTTCCTGTTTTAGGATGCACAAACCCTAAGGTTTTGGCATGCAATGCTTGGCGTGGCAAAATTTTAAAACAATTATCTACAAACTGTTTGTATTTAGTAAATGTCGTACCTTTTAAAATGAGGTCGCCACCATAACGTTCGTCATTAAACAAAGTATGCCCAATGTGTTTCATATGCACACGGATTTGGTGGGTACGTCCCGTTTCCAATTTACAGGACACTAAAGTGACATAACCCAAACGCTCTAATACTTTATAATGTGTAATTGCTGGCTTTCCTTTATCATCTGCATCATCACCTAAATAAACGGTATTTTGCAATCTATTTTTAGGGTGTCTGCCAATATGGCCTTCCACCGTACCTTCATCTTCTTCCATATTTCCCCAAACCAAAGCAACATACTCACGTTCACTGGTTTTTTCAGCAAATTGTAATGCCAAATGCGCCATGGCTTGCTCGGTTTTGGCAATCACTAAAAGTCCGCTGGTATCCTTATCAATTCTATGTACCAAACCGGGACGCTCGCTGGAATTATTTGGCAGATTATCAAATCTGTAAATCAAGGCATTTATTAAGGTTCCCGAATAGTTTCCATGGCCCGGATGCACCACCATACCTGCAGGTTTATTAACTACCAGAAGCTCCTCATCTTCATAAACGACATCCATGGGTATATTTTCACCGACCAATAAATTTTCATGTGGTGGATGCGTAAACAAAACCCTTATGGCATCATAAGGTTTTACTTTATAATTGGATTTTACAGGAACATCATTAACGAAAATACTACCATTTTTAGCACCGGCTTGAATTTTATTTCTAGTGGCATTTTCAATACGGTTCATTAAATATTTATCGATTCGAAGTGGAGTCTGTCCTTTATCAACCGTAAAGGCATAATGTTCGTAAAGATCACTTTCTTCATCAATGAATTCTGGCGTATAGTCTTCCATGTAGTATATTAACTGGGATTAACCAGAGGCATTTTATTACTTTAAAAAAATTAGTTTAAATCTGAAGGAAGATCAATGTCTTCAGAACTTATTGGAGCTAAGCTGTCTTGTTCCGTAGACATACCAGGACGATTACCATTACCAAGCACCAAATCTATTTTAGACATTTTGGGCAATTTAGTGTCGGCATGGATTTCCTTTCCTTTATGAAGCATTTTTAACACAACATCTTTCCCTATATTGTCAACATAAGTGCGATTCCCCAATTGAAACCCCACTGCTTCGAGTGTTGGCAGGGCTTGTCTTAACGTTTTCTCATTTAAATTTGGCACCAGTATTTTTCTGTAACCCGACGGATTAAGTGTGATATATATTTTCCGATCTTCCTTTACTTTGGTACCGGCAACTGGTTCTTGCTCTATCACCGAAAACTTAGGATAATCTGGATTATAATTTGCGGAATCTTGAATTTGCATCACCAAATTATTGTTTTTCAGTTCCATTTCAGCAACACTTATGGATTTCCCGGTAAGATTGGGTACGGTTTCAAATTCACCGTGATTGGTGGAAATATTTAACCATTTCATTAAAATAATAGTAAGCACAATAATAGCACCAACCGCTATTCCTATTTGTTTTAAAAACGTTTTACTGGACAGAAATTTAATAATGCTCATGAATTGAAAATATTTAACAAAACTAAACAAATTATATGATTCAAAAATCCGATTCGCTTAATTTTCGGTTTTGTATAGGTGTTTATCAAAAATAAAAAGGTTTCCATTGCTTGTAATTATTTCATCTTTCTCCATTCCTTTTAG
>NCDW01000275.1 GCA_002280395.1 Flavobacteriales bacterium 32-35-8 | reverse complement strand
GATATAATTTTTCAAAAAAAGAATATTTTATCACCAGATATTGATTTAGGTCTATTATATCATTTGGCAATGAAACTGGAAGGAACAGTTTTTAAACATGGTTGGAACATGCTTAAAGAGGCTAATTTTACCTATATAGGAAAAAAGCAAGCAGGAGAGGCTACCTATTTTAATAGAGATCCTTTAATGCAAGTCCTAGATTTTAAAAAACAAAAAACAGATGACTTGTTGCTGACTATTAAAAGTTTTGGCATTGAGAATCAGGGTGTCTTTACTACTCTTGATGATGTTAAATATAAAATAATTGAGGCAGAAAAAATAATACATAAACCATTATTGATGATGTATTCAAACAACTTGCCCGGGAAAGTTATTCTGGATTATGACGAAAAAAAACTAGTAAAAACTATCGATGGAATAATTAAAATTACCAGATTCAGTATTTTAAGCTAAATTTTCGATTGGATGATTCTTACCAAATCGCCAATATTATTCATATTCATCAAGTCCATTAATTTGAATTTAATGCCGAACATGGTTTCTATTTCCGAAATAATCATCATGTGCGTGATGGATTCCCAACCATCAACATCGTCTGCTGTTGTTGCGTCGGTTAAAGTGAAATTGCTATGCTCTAAAACTTGCGTAAAAGCTGTAGATATTTTTTCTAAAATGGCTTCCTTATCCATATAACTAATTGGTTTTAAAATATGTTTTTAATTTTTTCCTATCTATTTTTCCGTTTATACTATGCGGAAACTCCTTTATAAACTCAATATGTGTAGGTATCATGTAACCAGGCATTTTAGATTTCATGTGGTTAAATATCTCGGTAGTATCAAAGGGCTCGGACTCAATGGCTAATGCAATTTCGGCATTTCCTAGGGTATTTTCTATATCTAAAGCCACCATATTTACCTTTTCCTTTGATTTTGTTTTGGCATGATATTCAATTTCAGATAATTCAACTCTATAACCTCTAATTTTAACTTGAAAATCGGCCCGTCCAACATATAAAAAATCACCATCGTCGTCTTTTATACATAAATCTCCTGTTTTATAATATCTTATGGTTTCCCCATGTTCTTCTCTGGTAAAAAACCGTGTGTTGTTTCTTTCTTCATCTTTCCAGTAGCCAGGCGTTATTTGAGGACCTCCTAAACAAAGTTCGCCTGTAACGCCTATGGGAACATCCTCATTGGTTTCATTCACCAATATATATAATGTATTTTTTTGAGGTGTGCCAATGGCTACTATGCCGTTATGTGCTTTGGTGTGGGTGTCTTTATGGTATGGGTAAAACCCACTGTAAACCGTAAATTCCGTTGGGCCATAATAGTTAAATATTTTGCAATTTGGCAAACAGGAACTCCATTCTCTAGCTATGTCGCTGTGCAGTGCACCACCACCAAAACTACAGTACCTTACCGATGGTTCATTTATTTCATGAAAATAAGGACGTAGGTAGTTTATTATGGATGGTACCATGGTAAGTACCGTTAGCTTTTTCTCTTTAATAAGTTTAAAAACGTAAAAGTATTTAATGGCTTCCTTTGGTATGGTGTACATACAAGAACCTGATAACAAAGGAAAAAGATACGTGACAACAGAAAAATCAAATGTGAGTTCAAACATTTGCAAACATCTATCTGTAGAGTTTAAATTAAAATCCGGTTCAGCATCTATAGCATCCACTAAGGCCTGAACATTATTAAAGGTTATGGGTACACCTTTAGGGTTTCCTGTTGTACCTGATGTAAATAAAATATAGGCCAAATTATCCCCTGAAAAATCCTTAGGATTTAAATTAGGGTAAGTTTCTTTTAAATCAGTTGTATTGATGACTTTAAATGCAATATAAATGGTTTTTTCTTTTGAAGAGTCTAAGACATATTTTGTTTGCGTAGATTCAAAAATATGATAATTTCTATCGATAGGGTTTTCTGGATTAACAGGTACATATGCTTTTCCTTCTAGCCAAAGAGCTATAATACTGGCATAGGTTTGTATATCATCATTGGTAACCAAGCCAATCAATTTTTCAGAGGCTTCAATAGTAGTAACTATGGCTTGACGTATTTTTTTAATTTCATTGGCAAAATCATGATACGTATAATAGGTATCTGCTATGCATAATGCATTGTTTGAAGCATGTTGCTCTATTGATTTTTTTAAGCATTCTATGTATTCCATAGGGGCTATACTTTTATAGGTTGTTTAACAATTTATTGAAATATAGAAATAATAGTTATTGCTTCTCCTGGATGTTTGTAGTGCTAACGGCATCTTTGTTCAAAACCCTGTTAATAAGCCCCATGGCGAGGTATAGTAATGGAGAGATTAACATTTCCTGGATGCTGCGGGCAAATGATACCAAATTCATTCCAATATCTGTAATAAGCCAATCAACCAACCCTAACGAGGTTGCAATGCATAAGCCCGACACATGGATAACATGCCAGAGTAACGACATCCATTTATCCTTTAGCTTGCCAAGATGGAAAGTGCCCACAAAATAAACAGCTATTGTAGTGGCAAATGATACAAAATATTTTCCCAGTTTAGAGATTACCAAGTTACTATTTTCTATAAAAAATATATAAAACCAGGAATAGATTAAGATAATGATTATAAGGCCAGATATAAAACGTACCTTATCCGATTTGTAGAGCTTCATTTTTTAATTTTATTTTTCGCGAAAATATCACCCAGAGTATAAAGGTTGCGGTAGGAAAAAGTAAACATCTGAACCTGAGAACAATAAAAAGACATCCCCGAAAAGGGAAAAAATCAGTCCGGCCATGATAATATCTAGGATTATAACGCCTAAGATAATGTATAAAACCTTACGCCAAAACCTAGAGGGCATGCACACTATAAAACCAATATATAAAACAAGTAATTCCAGTCCGTTACAGGCATTGGCGATATACAGCACTAATTTATCGTTGTGATAAATAGCAGAAGCCCTGTTTTCAACCATTTCTCCCGCATACATATCATTATGGATTTCGTTTTTTGCGGTAAACCCAGAGAACAAGCCGGAATTGTTTAATACAATAACTGAGGCTTCTCCCACATGGTTTGTTAAAAATTGGTCCACATACTGGGAGTCATACAAAAAAGCCCCGTAAATGACTTTCCAAACGATAAAAAACAATAAGGCCTTCTAAAAAAAGCCTTATTGGTAATGGAATGTCATTTTTTAAAGAACTAAGCTTCTTCATGTTTGCCTTCACGTAGTTTTTTAACACCAAATGCGGCAGCACCTAACAATAAGATGCCCAAGCCACCATCTAAAGGAACGGAATCTCCTCCTTGTTGATTGTTACCTTGTTGATTGTTACCGCCTTGATGATTGCCACCTTGTTGATTGTTACCGCCTTGATGATTACCACCTTTGTTGTTGTTTCCTTTGCCTTTGTTAGGATTGAATAATTCTTTAATCCATTCCCAAATACCACCTCTAGATGATGCAGTGGTAGCGGCATTCATATTACTCGAAATTGTTAAGGCGAAAACAATGAAAGCGACCCTCATTGTTTTTAAAAAAGTGTTACTTTTAGTATACATAGGTTTACTATTTAAGCTAGAATTAAGTTTCAGAGCAATGCTAAATTAGGTAGAGTATTTGTGTAATATAAATTTACTCGTTGAAATATGCATTAAAATCTTTAAATGATATTATTAGGTTTTTACTCACAAATTTTAAAGAAAATATATGCAATACATCTAGAATATCATGAGTGTTTTAGCACTTTCAAAATTGGGTATGCACACTATAAAACCAATTTATAACGCAACCTCAGAGGCTTCACAACATGATTTGTTAAAAGTTGAACGACATACTGCGAATCACATGGAAAAGCCCATAGATGACTTTCCAGACTATAAAAAAATAAGGCTTTTTCTAAAAAAAGCCTTATTGGTAATGGAATGTCATTTTTTAAAGAACTAAGCTTCTTCATGTTTGCCTTCACGTAGTTTTTTAACACCAAATGCGGCAGCA
>NCDW01000032.1 GCA_002280395.1 Flavobacteriales bacterium 32-35-8 | reverse complement strand
TTGTAAAAGCATTATCAAATTATACTAAAATTCGAATTTAAGCTGTACACTAATGCTTGTGCTTTTGTGAGTCTTAACGATCTCGGTATTCAAGTTTGATATTGAAATACCTAACAAGCGTACCGAATTATTTAATTTTTCTTGAAATAACAAATCTTTGGCAGTATCAAGAATGATGGATGTATCACTAATGAAATAAGGTAATGTTTTACTTCTGGTTTGAAGGGTAAAATCGCTGTATTTTATTTTTAAAGTGACGGTTTTTCCTGAGACTTTACTCTTTGATAAACGATTTGACACCTCATTTGCAATATGGTCTAGTTTTTCTAACATGAAAATTTCACTGGACAAGTTTTCACCAAAAGTACGTTCTGCTGCTAATGATTTTCTAATTCTATTGGGTTTCACCTCACTATTGTGGATGCCTCTAACCACATAATAATAGTATCTTCCAGATTTTCCAAAATGGCTGTCTAAATAATCGATGGTTTTCAATTTTAAATCCTTTCCAGTAAAAATTCCTAATTGGTACATTTTTTCGGCAGTTACTTTCCCAACACCATAAAACTTACGAATATCCAATTGTTCTAAAAAGGGAATGACGTCTTCTGGGTTTACTGTTTTTTGTCCGTTAGGCTTGTTATAATCGCTGGCAACTTTAGCAATAAATTTATTAATAGAAATACCGGCAGAAGCGGTTAAACCAATTTCATTATAAATACGTTCTCGTATTTCTTTGGCAATTAATGTGGCACTGGGGTTTCCTTTTTTGTTTTCAGTAACATCTAAATAAGCTTCATCGAGAGATAGTGGCTCCACCAAATCGGTATAATCATAAAATATGGCTCTTATTTTCTTGGAAATTTCAGCGTATCTTTCAAAATTGGTTTTAACAAAAATGAGTTCCGGACATAATTTAGCGGCTAAATTTCCCGCCATCGCACTTTTTACGCCAAATTTTCTCGCTTCGTAACTGGCGGCACTTACTACGCCGCGTTTTCCGCCACCACCCACAGCAATGGGCTTTCCCTTAAGTTCAGGATTATCCATTTGTTCTACAGACGCAAAAAAGGCATCCATATCAATATGAATAATTTTTCTAATTGGTAAATTGGTAGACATACTGTAAATTTATAACATTCCTGCAAAGGCAGGGATGTTGATTTGTTAGATTAGTAAAAGAATTAATGGGATATCCACTTTTGTGGGCAATATTATGATTGAAATAGAACGTAAATTTTTAGTCAATTCAGATGTGTATAAATCTGAAGCATTTAAACAATCAAGAATTGTTCAAGGCTTTTTAAACACCGATAAAGAACGAACCGTTAGGGTCAGAATTCAAGCAGATAAAGGATTTTTAACAATTAAGGGCAAATCTAGCAGTAATGGGTTGTCTAGATTTGAATGGGAAACAGAAATTTCAATAATTGAGGCCGAAGATCTTTTAAAGATATGCGAAAAAGGCGTTATTGAAAAAATTCGCTATGAAGTGAAGGTAGGAAACCATATTTTTGAAGTGGATGAATTTGATGGCAACAATCAAGGTTTGGTCATTGCAGAAATTGAATTGTCAAAAGAAACAGAAATTTATGAAAAACCAAATTGGCTTGGAGAAGAAGTTACAGGAGATATACGCTATTACAATGCTCAATTAAGTAAACAGCCTTATAAAACTTGGTAGTATTTAAAATAAACATATGAAGAAATTAATTTTATCAGCCCTAATAATAGTTTTGTTTTTTTCCTGCAAAAAAGAATCTGAAGGTAAGGACTCAAATGAAAAAATAGATAGTTTGGATGTAAAAGAAACAACAATAGATACTTTAAATGTAGTAAAGCCCAACAAAAAATCCATCAAAGAAGTAAAGGCAGAGCTTACTGCCAAAGGATTTCAATTTTTTGATTATATAGATGAAGAAACATACGACACCATTATAATGCAGCAATACTTTATGGTGTTTTTGAAATCGGGACCAATTAGGTTGCAAAATGAAGAAGAAACAAGATTATTGAAAAAAGAACATTCAGCCCATTTGTCTAAAATGTACAAGCTAGGATATGCCGATATGTATGGCCCTTTTGAAGATAATGGAACTATTCGTGATGTAACCATTTATAATGTGCCAACACTTAAAATGGCCGATAGTTTGGCAAAGTCCGACCCTATGGTTAAAAAAGGAAATCTAATTGTAGAAGTTCACCCGTGGTGGGCAGCAAAAGGATATACTTTAAGGTAATGTTGAAAATTTTAAGAGCCCTATTTTTACTTATAAATGTTGTAGTAATCTTAGCATTATTAACCATTCATTTTGTAATAAAAGATAATGGCTTTAATGAATCGTTGTTATTTTTCATATTTCCCTTACCTGTAGTTATTGCTGTTATTTTATTTTTCACCATGTTTATTGGTAAGAAAATTAGGAAATATAATTTAATTCTAGCTGGAATTTTGTTGTTTGTATGGTTAGGAAGAAGCTTTAAAATTCATTTTTCTGACGACATAAGTGAAGCTGATTTAGAAATTGTCTTTTGGAATGCGTCTCGAGATAATGGCTTTGAAGAGGCTTTTGTTGAGAATAATGGCATTCCTGATGTTTTAGTTTTAGTTGAATCACATAAAAATAGCCTTGAAGTTTTACAATCACAATATCCTGACTATTATTTTTATGAATCTGTTAGAGACATATATTTATACTCTAAAAAACCATTAATTATTGAATCAGAAATTACTTCAAGATATGGAACTACCATAGTGAATTTTAAAACGGGAGACCTTAATTTTTATGCTATCGATGTTCAAGGTAGCACTGATGTTCCTAGAGAATGGGAATTAAGATTTATAGATTCCATAATACATAAAAAAAGTAATACCATTATTTTGGGGGATTTTAATCTGCCATACGAATCGGTACTTTTCAAAGAAATAAAAAATAATTTTAATCATGCCTTTACAGAAAAAGGTAACGGATTTAGAGAAACGTGGTTTTGGAATATCCCTTTGCTTTCCATAGATCATATATGGGTTTCTAAAGATTTGAAAATTCTTAAGACAGAAAAAATAGGAACTTTTAAATCAGACCACAGTATGCTTAAAACGTATATCAAGAGGTGATGCTATCCGTATCAAAATGATATTCCCTTTCTACTTTACAAATTTTAACGTTATACCACGAATACCAATCTTTTTTCCCTTTTAATTGTGCTTGCAAATGATCACTTTGTTGCTTCCAGTTTTTTATGTCTTCTAAACTTTCCCAATAACTTACTGTTATTCCAATCTGGTTTCTTGCACTATCCATTCCTAAAAAACCGGGCTGCAATTTTGCTAATGCGTTCATTTTTTCTGCCATTTCATGATAGCCTTCAATAACGTCTTTTTGTATGGATGTAAAAATGACCGCGTAATAGGGTTTAAAATCTTTCATTTATTAAATTCTAATCAACCAAAATTAAAACGTATACTCATTAATAACTGTAAATTTATACAAGTTATTTATAAGTTGGCTTTTATTCTAATGCAATCCAAATGCTCAAACCTTTTTTTTAATTGGTATCTTAGTAATGATTTATTTGGAACATTAAAATAAGCACTAATGAAAGAACCATCTACCCATTTTGATATAGACAAAACGTTGAAACATTTAGGCTTGAAAGATATAAATGAAGGCACTTCTCCAGGATTACACACTTTCCCTGGAAAAGACATATTAGAAAGCTATTCACCGGTTGATGGTAAATTAATTGGAAAAGTCACCATTACAACCAAAGCAGATTATGAAAAAGTAATGGACGCTGCTACAAAAGCATTCATAATTTGGCGAACAGTTCCAGCCCCAAAGCGAGGGGATATTATTCGCCAATTTGGTGATAAACTACGTAAAAAAAAAGTAGATTTAGGAACGTTGATATCCTATGAAATGGGCAAAAGCTTGCAAGAAGGTCTGGGAGAAGTTCAAGAAATGATTGACATCTGCGATTTTGCCGTTGGGTTATCTAGGCAGCTTCACGGACTAACCATGCACTCGGAAAGACCTGGACATCGTATGTACGAGCAATACCATCCGCTTGGTGTGGTTGGTATTATTTCGGCATTTAATTTTCCAGTGGCTGTTTGGGCCTGGAACACCACTTTGGCTTGGGTTTGTGGCGATGTATGTATTTGGAAACCCAGTGAGAAAGCTCCTTTGTGCGGAGTTGCTTGTCAAAATATAATTAGCGAAGTGTTGGCTGAAAATAATTTACCAGAAGGCATTTCTAATTTAATTAATGGTGATTATGAAGTAGGTGGGTTTATGACAAAAGATAACCGAATTCCATTGATTTCTGCAACAGGCTCAACACGAATGGGAAAAATAGTGGCACAGGAAGTGGCTGCGCGTTTAGGAAAATCATTATTGGAATTGGGAGGTAATAATGCCATTATTGTAACGCCTGATGCCGATATTAAAATGACAGTCATAGGAGCAGTTTTTGGAGCTGTTGGGACTGCGGGTCAGCGTTGCACGTCTACTAGGAGGTTGATTATCCATGAAGATATTTATGATAAAGTAAAAAGCGCGATTGTTGACGCTTACAAACAATTACGCATTGGAAATCCGCTAGATGAAACCAATCATGTTGGGCCGTTAATTGATAAAGATGCAGTGAACATGTATCTAAATGCCTTAAAGCAAGTTGTTGAGGAAGGTGGAAATATGGTTGTTGAGGGTGGCGTTCTTTCCGGAGAAGCTTACAAAAGCGGTTGTTATGTAAAACCTGCCATTGCTGAAGCTAAACCAGAATTTAAAATAGTCCAACATGAAACTTTTGCGCCTATTCTTTATTTATTAAAATATACAGGAAGTGTTGAAAACGCCATCGAAATACAAAACAATGTAGCTCAAGGTTTAAGCTCAGCTATTATGACGAATAATTTACGGGAAGCAGAATTGTTTTTATCAGTTCAAGGATCCGATTGTGGGATTGCCAATGTGAATATTGGCACATCGGGAGCCGAAATTGGAGGCGCTTTTGGGGGCGAAAAAGAAACAGGTGGCGGACGCGAATCGGGTTCTGATGTTTGGAAAGTATATATGCGCCGGCAAACCAATACCATTAATTATACTACTGAAGTTCCTTTAGCACAAGGCATTAAATTCGATTTGTAAATAAAAAAAACCTTGTCTCCAATCCAGCTGTTTTAGGGGAAGACAAGGTGTATATAAATGATTAATAGCAGTACGAAGATAATTATTATTTGAATACTTTTGAGATAATGAGTTAAATTTAAAGTTAAATTAATGTAAAAATATTTTAGCCTTAGCTATATTTCACTTTTCTCAAAATTCGCATGGACTCTTTGTGAATATTATATAGGCTGTCACTATAATTCTTTAAATATGGTTTCACTTCATTAAGTTTATCGATAGCTTCGTGAAATAAATTTAGGTAACAAATTAAATAAGTGCCCGGTAAATTTTTTAGGTCATTCTCTTCGCTTGCTGAAAGTGTCAATCCTTTTTTAAGTTTTTCTAATATAGCATTGTTACTATTATAAATGTGGAATAACGTTTTTTTGTCAAATTGGGGCGGCTCAAATATTAAGGTGGTATCAATATTGTAAGTGGCATTGTTTTGAAAACGAATAATGGTTTCTTCCAATGGATAGAATTTATAATTATTATGAAATCCAAGTTGAACATACTCAACAATTTTAAAAGTATCTCCATCAAAAGAAATTGAAACCTCATCTAAGGTAGAAAAGAACAACCTTACCTGTTCGTTTATAAGCTCAATATCCACTCTTGAATAATAAATGTCTTTTTTAACTACTTTTTTTTGACCTGACCAACACAGCACAAAATACTCTTTAAAAACTTTATATTGCGGATTATAGTTTCCGCGCTTTTTCATAAAATCGAAGACACCATTTAGAGTATGTTCAATGTTATTTTGAGCATTGTTTTCAATAGCTTCAACAATTTTAGAGTTGATGTCCTTAATTTCGATATCAAACACTTTGGGCATACTCATGCTACCATCCCTAAAGAATACAGAGCCTCCGTAATATTTCCATATATTTTTCCGTAAAGACGTTATTTTACCAGTTGCCCTAATAGTTACCAGTCCAACAACTTTATCATCTGGCAAATGGGGGAAAGGAATATTCTCGTATTGTACGATTGGCGCATTGGTTAAATACGCATTAATGAGGTTTTGTATTTTACTGTCATCAAAAAAATCGACCCCAACAATCTCGTTGTTTGAGTCGTCTACACCAATGACAATGTAAGAGTTGTTATTTGGATTGCTATTGGAGAGCGCACAAATATGTTTTAAAAACTTGGCCTTTCCTTCTTTTTGGCTGATGTCTATTTTTAGCTTTTTATCATAAAAACTGTTTTCATCATTATGAGCCAAAAGATGTTTAATAAGTAGGCGTTTGTTGATCATCTGGAGATATTCTCTATTCTTTATTTTTATTATTTATTCAAATTCAATCAAATTTAGAACCCTTGCGTTCGGAGCTTTTAAGATAATTTATAAATTTTGATAATTGATTTATTAAATTTTCAGCATCATTATTAAGTTTGTTGAATGTGGCTTCATCTATATGATTTCGCCGAAAACATCTTAATAATTGCGACTTACTTTCGCTGCAAGAACCGCGCGAATAACTCAAAAACATGATGAATTCTTTATTTCCTCCTCTACCAAACCCTTCGGCAATGTTATCCATTATGGATCCAGAAGATCCATTAATTTGTTCTCTTAATTTATAATCCTTATTCAAAGAAGTATTGCAGATAATTTCCCAAATCGCATCACTAAATAGTATAGCTTCTTTATAAATCTCTAAACTTTCAAAAGAATTGTGGTGCGCCATATTACTTGAATAAACAATAAAAATAAATAATGGTATTTATAGTCATATTTCCCTTTTCAAAATCGTTGTACTAGCCTGCGCCGTTGGAAACACCAACAAATCCGCAATATTCACATGCTTGGGTCTTGAGATCACAAAATAAATAATCTCGGCAATATCTTCGGCTTGCAACGCATCAAAGCCTTTATAAACATCATCCGCTAGTTTATCACCTTTAAACCTCACTTTTGAGAATTCTGTTTCTACGGCACCTGGGTTTACTGCCGATACTTTAATACCAAACGGATTTAAGTCAATTCGCATCCCTTCAGTAATAGCCAAAACAGCATGTTTACTGCCACAATACACATTCCCTTTTGGATACACTTCCTTACCGGCAGAAGACCCAATATTAATAATGTGTCCAGATTTTCTATCTATCATTTGGGGCATAACAGCTTTACTAACATATAGCAAACCTTTAACGTTAATATCCATCATGGCATCCCAATCGTCTATATTTCCAGTTTGTATGGGGTCTAATCCATGCGCATTTCCCGCATTATTTATTAAAATATCAATGGTTTTAAAATCTTCTGGAAGGGATTCTATGGCGTTAAATGTTTCCGTTTTATTGCTAACATCAAAATTCAGTATGTGAACCTTGGTAAGTTTTTCTAAGTCCTTTTTTACATCGATTAATCGTTCTTGCCTTCTGCCACATAGAACTAGGTTGATATTGTGTTTAGCAAATTCATAAGCCGTAGCTTTCCCAATACCACTTGTTGCGCCTGTTATAAGAGCGGTTTTTGTCATTTATATGATTTATTTAACTTTAATAGATAATTTTCTTAGAATAAAGAGGGTTTGCATAATTGATATTATAAAAATACTTAAAAGTGGTTAAATATTGTAAAATTGTTTGCTATTGGATTTGTTTGTGAAGTTTATCTGTCAGTATTAATTTTCCATGAATATTTGGCACATACTTTTTAAAAATGTAAATAACTAAATATTAATATATTGGAAGATAAAAGATTAAAATGATTAAAAAATATAATCCGAAACTACTTGTTTAGACGTATGTATAGTTACTATGAATTTAAAAAACAAAAACTTATGAAAGCATTTATGAAATTAAAACTAGTTGTTTTTTCACTTTTGTTGGTAACATTTTTTTCGTGTGATGAAGAATCAGGCAGCCGTCCCAATGCCTCAGATCCAACAATTTCCGTAAGATTGGTCGATTCTCCTGGCGATTTTAAAGCCGTTAATGTTGAGGTAGTGGATGTGATGATTAAAATGAACGATGACAGTGATGACGAAAGTGGGTGGATATCACTTGAAGCACAAAACGAAACGGTAAACCTTTTAGATTTTACTGGTGGGGTTAGCAAGGTTTTAGTAGATAGATTTCCAATACCTGCTGGAACTTTAACACAAATGAGATTGGTGCTTGGTAATGGAAACACCATTGTTATTGAAAATGACCAAGCAGTTGATGAAGAATTCGATCTTAAAACGCCAAGTGCGCAGCAATCTGGTTTAAAACTTAAAACGAATGCTGTTATAGAAGAAGGGTTTACATATGATTTCGTTTTAGATTTTGATGTAAAAAAATCTATTGTGATGAGTGGAGATTCTAATAATATAATTTTAAAGCCGGTTTTATATTTAAGTACTGAGGTTAGTTCTGGAATTATTGAGGGAACCATTACGCCTGCCGATGTGCCTTCTACAGCATCAGTATTAGTTGATGACAAAGGAACACCTGAAACAGAAGACGATTTTGTGATATCTGCTTTGACTGACGAAACAGGTGCTTTTGCATTATGGGGAGTTCCTGCAGGAACCTACGAGGTTATGGTGACGCCTTTAGATGGGGAATCTGATTATGCTTCAGGCAGCGCAACAGATGTAGTAGTAGTTAATGGGGAAATCACAACAATTTCTGATCCCATAGAGTTAATGCTTAAACCGGGTTCAATAAGTGGTGATGTGACTAACAATATTGTTGTGTCTGTTACTTTAAAAGATAAAGTTACTAATGAAATAATAACAACAATTGATTCGAATGCAAATGGTGAATTTCTTTTTGAAGATGTTCCTGCTGGCACATATGTAGTTACTATTAGCGCAACTAATTTTGTTTCCCAAGATATTGAAGTTACTGTAGAAGCAGAAACCCAAACAACAATGGAAGTTGTTACTTTGGTAGCAGTATAGTAATTAAAAAATAAAGTTAAAAAAAGTAGCATAGCCTTGGGTTATGCTACTTTTTTTTAACCTATAATTAACGCTGTTAAATTTTAACATTTAACCAATTATTAACAGCAAACCAAGAAAAATTTTAACAATTTGCATTGCTCGAATAAGGTCAGTATATTCGACCTTTAAAAAACTAAAAAATGATGGAAGATACAGGTACAATTGATATTAAGTCTATTAACGAAAAAATTGAAAGGGAAAGTGCTTTTGTTGATTTACTTATGTTAGAGATGAACAAAGTGATTGTTGGACAAAAACACATGGTTGAGCGATTACTTATAGGTTTATTGGGTCAGGGTCATATATTATTGGAAGGAGTTCCAGGGTTAGCAAAAACATTGGCTATTAATACCTTAGCTCAAGCTGTTCATGGAAGTTTTAGTAGAATACAATTTACGCCCGATTTGTTACCAGCCGATGTTACGGGAACATTAATCTATAACATGAAGCTTAACGATTTCTCCATTAAAAAAGGACCCATTTTTGCCAATTTTGTATTGGCAGATGAGGTGAACCGTGCGCCAGCTAAAGTACAATCGGCATTATTAGAGGCCATGCAAGAAAAACAGGTTACTATTGGAGATGAAACCTTTAAATTGGATAAACCATTTTTAGTGATGGCAACCATGAACCCCGTGGAGCAAGAAGGAACGTATCCATTACCAGAAGCGCAAGTGGATCGTTTCATGCTAAAAACCGTGATTGATTACCCAAAAATTGCCGAAGAGCAATTAATCATGAGAGCGAACATGAAAGGGAGTTGGGATAAAGTAAATCCTGTGGTATCTGTTGATCAAATTTTAAATGCCCAAAAAGTCGTTCGAGAGGTTTACATGGACGAGAAAATTGAAAAATACATTCTTGATATTATTTTTGCCACCCGTTACCCAGAAAAATATAAGCTTGCCGATTTAAAACCATTAATTTCTTTTGGAGCATCCCCTCGTGGAAGTATCAATTTAGGAACTGCCGCAAAATGTTATGCGTTCATCAAACGTCGTGGTTATGTGATTCCTGAAGATGTTCGTGCGGTAGTTTATGATGTGTTAAGGCATAGAATAGGCATTACTTATGAGGCTGAAGCCGAAAATGTGACTTCTGTAGACATCATCAATAAAATTATAAACGAGATAGAAGTACCATAATATTGTCATTCCTGCGAAGGCAGGAATCTCATTAATATTTGTTAGAAATTTAATTGGATGGATTCCGCATCAAGTGCGGAATGACAAAGCACGAAAATGGATACTAAAGAATTACTAAAAAAAGTACGCAAAATAGAGATTAAGACACGTCGTTTGTCTGATCATATCTTTGGAGGGGAATATCATTCTACTTTCAAGGGGCGTGGTATGACTTTTAGTGAAGTGCGCCAATATCAATTTGGTGATGATGTTAGAAATATCGATTGGAACGTCACCGCCAGATATAGCGAACCTTTTGTAAAGGTTTTTGAAGAAGAACGCGAGTTGACTATGATGCTTATGGTAGATGTTTCGGGTTCTGAATTATTTGGTACGGTTGAGCAATTTAAAAACGAAATAGTTACCGAAATTGCTGCAACCTTGGCATTTTCTGCAACACAAAACAATGATAAAATTGGGTTGATTTTATTTTCAGATAAAGTAGAACTCTATATTCCGCCCAAAAAAGGACGTTCCCATGTGCTTCGCATTATTCGGGAACTGATAGAATTTCAACCGGAAAGTAAACGCACAAACATAGCAGAAGCCTTAAAGTTTTTATCGAATGTGATGAAAAAGAAGGCGATTGTTTTTGTGTTATCTGATTTTATTGCAGACGATTATCAACAAACCATGAAGATTGTTTCGGGCAAACATGATGTCACTGGTATTCGAGTTTACGACAAGCGTGAAGAAGAAATACCAAACTTAGGGATGGTACAAATGGAAGATGAAGAAACAGGAGAATTGATGCTTGTAAACACATCATCCAAGAAAATAAGGTTAAATTACGGAAAGTATTATCAAGAAAAAGTAAACTATTATAAAAATAGTTTTACCAAATCTGGAGCAGGAACTATCGATTGCCGTGTGGACGAAAGCTATGTGAAAAAAATGTTGGGGTATTTTAAAAGAAGAGGATAAACGATATATGAATCACGATTTTAGATTTACGAATAAAATAACTTTTGGAAATGGTCTTGGGTCTTGGGTACTAGGTGTTAGGTCTTGGCTCTTGCCTCTTGGCTCCAGGTTCTTGGTTCATCGGTCATCCGTCATCAGTCTCCTGTCTCTTTTATTTTTTCTCTTTTCTTTTGCTTCCTTTTCACAAGTAAAATCATCTATAGATTCCACGAAAATCAAAATTGGTGAACAAATCATTTATAAAATTGAGGTTGAAACCAATCCCGATAATTTAGTTGTTTTTCCAGAAGGGCAAACCTTTATGCCTTTAGAAATGATAGATTCCTATCCTGTTGATACCATCAAAAATAAAGACAAGTACAATCTTATCAAAAAATACGGGTTAACCCAATTTGATTCTGGGACATATACCATCCCAAGGCAAAAAATCATTATCAGCGATAAAACTTTTTTAACCGATTCTTTAAAAGTTGAGGTTAATACCATTGTTGTCGATACCTTGAAACAAGGATTATACGATATTAAACCCATTATTGAGGTTAAGGAAATGGGGAGCGATTGGTGGAAATATGTACTATATACCTTATTGGCTTTAGCCATTGTCGGCGGTTTATCATATTGGTTTATTTGGCGAAAAAAGCCACTTACGGAAGCCGAACAAATAGCATTGCTTCCTCCGTATGATAGAGCCAAATTGGCCTTAAAAAAATTAGATGAATCTAATTATCTAGAGAACGAAGCTATTAAAGATTATTATTCTGAACTGACTTTCATCATCAGAAGATATCTGGATGAAAAGGTTTATGATAGGGCTTTAGAAAGCACTACGGATGAACTTATAAACCGGTTAACTTTATTAAAAGAAGCTAATCAAATAGACATCAGCAAAGAAGATATTAGAAATTTGGAAAGCATTTTAAAGCGTGCCGATTTGGTTAAGTTCGCGAAATCGGCACCCGATATTGAATTGGCAAAGTTGGATAGAAACACCATTGACATGGAAATTGACCATGTTAAGGAAGCGTTGCCAGAACCAACGGAAGAAGAAAAACTTTTAGATGCTAAATACAAAGAAGAACTAGAACGAAAAGCCAAACGTAAAAAGATTATTATCACGGTGGCCATAGGCATTTTTCTATTGTTGGCCACCATCATCGCATTTTCAATAAAATATGGTTTTAATTATGTAAAAGACACGATTATTGGTCATGATACTAAAGAATTATTGGAAGGCAAATGGGTAACCAGCGAATATGGCTTTCCTCCAGTTACCATTTCAACACCAGAAGTTCTAAAGCGTTTCGAAACCCCAATTCCTGATGAATTTCAAGGAAAAATGAAACTTACAACATTTGGTTTAGAAAAAGCAGGCCAGTTTACCCTTGTTGTCTCTACCGGTACATTAACGCAAGCCCAAGATAGTATAGATATAAGTAGCGCAATAGAAGGTAATTTAAAAACTTTAGAAAGCCAAGGAGCAAGAAATATTCTAACACAAAACGACAAGTTTTCTACCCCTAATGGTGCCGATGGGGTTAAAACCTCAGGAACCATGCAATATCCATTGCCAGGCACTCAAAATTTCATTGACGGAAAGTATGTATTGTTAAGTTTTGTAGCCAATAATCAAATCATTCAACAGATTACGATAGCATGGAGGCAAAATGATGTATATGCAGATGATATTGTAGAGCGTATTTTAAATTCAGTCGAACTTAAAAAAGCCGAAGAATAATGTTTGAAGGAATAGATTTTGTAAATAAGGAATTTTTTTGGTTGTTGCTTACTTTGCCATTGGCAATACTTTGGTATATATTAAAGCATAAAAAACAAACCGCCGAACTTAAAATATCTAGTTTAAAAGGATTTAAGATAACCAACTCGACGTTGCCAAAATTTAAACACGCATTATTTGTATTGCGCTTATTGGCATTGGCATTATTGATTACTGCTTTGGCTCGGCCACAAACGGTTGATGTATCTACCAAAACAAAAACAACACGAGGTATAGATATTGTTATGTCCATTGATGTATCAGCCAGTATGCTTGCTAAAGATTTAGCTCCTAACAGATTGGATGCTTTAAAAGAAGTGGCATCAGAATTTATAAAAGGACGTCCAAATGATAGAATTGGTTTAGTAGAATATGCGGGTGAAAGTTATACGAAAACGCCCATTACTAGCGATAAAGCCATTGTTTTACGTTCCTTAAACGATATAAAATATAATACCGTTATTGAAGGCGGAACCGCCATTGGTATGGGATTAGCAACTGCCGTTAATCGTTTAAAGGATAGTAAAGCCAAAAGTAGAATTATTATTCTGCTAACAGATGGTGTCAATAATTCCGGATTTATAGACCCCAAAATAGCAAGTGAATTGGCAGTTGAATACGGCATTAAAGTATATACCATAGGTTTAGGGACTAATGGCATGGCTTTGTCGCCAGTTAGTATAGATGCTAGAGGCGAGTTACAATATGCCCGTGTGCAAGTGGAGATAGATGAAGCTTTATTAAAAGAAATAGCAAAAGTAACTGGAGGTCTTTATTTTAGAGCGACCAACAATCAAAAGTTGGAAGAAATTTACAATGAAATTAATAAGTTGGAAAAAACAGAAATTGAGGAATTTAAATATTCCAATTATGAAGAATTGTATCGTCCATTGGTGCTTTTAGCTCTAGGATTGTTGCTATTAGAATTTCTGCTACGACATACATTATTTAGAAGTTTTGTTTAGAAGA
>NCDW01000274.1 GCA_002280395.1 Flavobacteriales bacterium 32-35-8 | reverse complement strand
ATATCAAAACTTATTTTATTCACAATTTACTGATTATCAGTTATTTGTATAGCAATATACACTATTTTTCAAATATCAAAATTGACGTAAAATCTAAATGACTTTGATTATGAAAAAATTACATTATGTAACCATCTTATCATTACTTATTTCAAGTACAACTTTTGCACAAATTGGAGGTATCGAAGATTCTGTAAACGATGTTTCCGATACCATCCGTACCATTTTCCCCATTATTTTGGGCGTTATCTTCTTAATTGGCTTTCTATTTAATGCCGGACATTTTTTTGGAGAAAATGCTGATTTAAAAAAAGGGATTACCCGCGTATTGGTCTTTGTATTGATTGCGGGAGCAGTAGTAGGCATCTTTACTTATCTCATTAGCATCGTAGTCTAATGAAAAGGTTTGAAGTGTATAAAAACATACGCAAGCGAGCCGTGATAATGGGTCTGCCCATATCATTGTTCGCTTTAATGATGACCGTTGTTATAGGCTCATTACTGTTCATCATCTTTTCTTTCAGCTTTATTGTTATCATTTCAGTATTTCTACTGAACGGTGTATTGTATATCGCTTTGACCCACATAACCAAGAATCCTGCTTTGATGCACATCAAAAAAGCATTCCCACAAACTATCAGCAATAAAAAAGGAAGTCGTTTATATTATGAAGAAGATTAACCTATCGGCATATCATCCCATTCTGGATATTCAAGACCATATCGTTTTTGCGAATAATGGCAACGTGGTGTTAGGCTATCAAGTAGATAATCCCGAAATCTATTCCCTTGCGGAAAAAGATTTTGAGGACATCCACGGTTCGTGGTTTCAGGCGTTTAAATCATTGCCTGTTGCAACGGTTATCCATAAACAGGACATTTATCAGAAATCGGCATATTTAGCCGAAGAACTTCCGAAAAAAAGCTTTTTGCAACGTGCCACTCACGATTACTTTAAAAATAGGGAATTCATAAAGAATTCATCTTACCTATTCTTTATCCTTCCACACAATAAAGCTTTGAACGCACCGAAGTTCGTTAACCCGTTCCGTAAAGTCGAAAAGGGCATCCACAAGCAAATGGACCACAACGTACAGGAATTTATCGCTTCGGTAAACGATGCTGTTTCTTTTGTAAACAATAGCCGAAAGATTTCATTAACACCTTTGGGCATTGATAAAATACTATCATTGACCAATGCTTATTTCAATGGGTTCAACGAGGGTTTTGATACTGATATCCAATTGAAAAAATCAAATATTGTAATTGGCGACCATCATTTTGATGTGCTGGCAGTTAATAGCGAACTGTGTTTTGGCGATGTGGTTCAGAGTAGCAAGACCAATGATAAATTCACTTCGGACGATTTTGTATTCCACCAGGGATTTATTGACGGATTGGGTCTGAATCTGAATGAAAACCATATTGTCAACCAAATTATTTATTTGGATGATAAACATAAGTGGCGAAAACTGCTTGACAAGAAAATCGAGGAACTCAAAAAGAGTTCCAATTTTGGAACACAGAACAAAGTCATCTTAAAGAAGATTGAAGAAATTGTTGCCAAAATCAATGAGGATGATAGTTCAAGAATCATTCGAGGACATCTAAATATTATATTCTGGGATAAGGATGAAGTACAATTAGAAAGAATTGCTTCAAAGATAAAAACCGAGTTCAAGGAACTGGATATAGTGCCTTATTACCCAAAAGGCGAAGAACGAAAGCAATATTTTTTAAACTCATACTGCTGTTTTGCTTCCAACTTTTCAAATGAAGATTTATTTGTAACCGATTTAAAACACGCCCTTTGCCTGTATATCAACAACACCAATTATCAGTCAGATGCCACAGGTGTCATCTTTAATGATAGGCAACATAACATTCCTGTATTAAAGGATGTTTGGGATGAAAAAAAGAAACGCATCAAAGCTCGAAACTTTGCCATTTTCGCACCTACGGGAGAGGGAAAATCTTTTTTGGCGAACAATATTCTACGGCAGTACTTCGAGGTCGGCGTCCGACTGGTTATTATTGATTTAGGTGGTTCATATTCAAAATTCGCCAAGCTCTATCCAAACGACCATATAATCCTTCGCTACGAGCAAGGAAAAAACTTGGGTATCAATCCATTTTATATCTCTGATGTCAATGATTTGACACCAGAGCGGTTAGAAGATTTAGCAATCTTCCTTTTGGAACTTTTAGCTTCAGGAAAGGAAACTACCAAGGCTGAAGAAGTGGCAGTCAAAAAAGTGCTTCGTTACTACTATCTACAGAATGTTGGTTGTACACATTCTTTGGAAAATTTATACCAGTTCGTTGATACCAAAAAGGACAGCATTTTAGAAGCCCTACACATTCAGGAACAGCATTTCAACATCTACGATTTTTTACACATTCTCTCTGAATATGTGGATGATGGCTTGTACAGCTTCCTGTTCAATGTAAGCGAAGACCAGATCTACAAAATTGAGGATAAAAGGTTGATTGTGTTTGAACTGGATGAAGTTAAGGACAATAAGGAAATCCTTTCCGTAATGTTGAAGTTGATTAAATCTGCCATTCAAAGAACCATTTGGAGAAATAAAGCCGAAAGGGGAATCATCCTATTCGACGAGTTTGCCAAACAGCTCAAATTCGGAAATGTACTCGAAAGTGTAGAATTCTACTACCAAGCCATTAGAAAACAGAATGGAGCAATTGGGATTATACTGCAATCCATAAACCAGTTGCCTACTAATTCAACATCGGCAAGTATTCTGGAAAACACACAGGTCATATACAGCCTTCGCAATGAAAAAGGCTATGCCGAATTAAAAAGCAGGCTCAACCTTTCCAGTCACGATTTAAACCAGTTAAAATCCATTCGGAACAACCTTAC
>NCDW01000273.1 GCA_002280395.1 Flavobacteriales bacterium 32-35-8 | reverse complement strand
AAAAAAAACCACAAAGCTATTTGTGGTTTTTTGTTTTTAAGATGTTTTTTGTTAATCTAGTGCATCTTCTACTTCGTCAGCTGCATCTTCAACGGCATCTCCCGCATCATCAGCTGCACTTTCAACGGCATCTTCAACTTTTTCTCCTGTGGTTTTTTCTCTACAGCTATTTAATGCCGTTAGAGATAAAGCGATTATAAATACAAATGCTAATTTTTTCATGTTTTTAATTTTTATGGTTATTGATTTTATTTTCTCTTATCTTCTAAAACCACCTTTTATGAGTGATAATATAAATAAGACGATAAATATGAAGAATAGTATTTTAGCTATTCCTGCTGAAGCTCCTGCAATACCACCAAATCCTAAGACTCCGGCAATGATTGCAATGATTATAAATGTTATGGTCCATCTTAACATAATTTTTGTTTTAAGGGTTAATTATTGAGTTTTAATTATTTTAAGTAGGTTATAAGTTTGCTAAATGACTGGTTTACTCTTTAGCGGCAGCGTTTTCTTCCGATTTTGCTCCCATTCTATTTACAGTATACATTGGTGCAAACTTTAATTTAAGAGCAGCAATTTGTCTGTTGTCAGAGCTGGTAAGACCTTCATTTTCAACCGTATTTTTTCTGGTATCAATTGCTTCGTACAATAGTTTAATTTCATCCCAATCTTCTCTAGAATATGAGTCTTTATTGGTTTCTACTGTATTAACAAATGTTTGATAAACATTTAAAATATTGTCTTTATTGATCCACTCAAATGTCATGTCACCACTGCCATTATAATTGGGTCCTAAAAGTGCTTTTCTTAAATTATTTTTGCTGACCATCATATCTTCTTTTTCTTTTTCGGCAAGCAGGTTTGTTTTATAAGTTTCAAATTTTAAAGTGGCATCATCCAAATTTTCTTGTAATGTGGCTTTTTCTTCGGTATCATTAATGGTTACACTTGCGATGGATTTATGGTTGTTATATCCATTTTCAATGCTTTCCCAATTAGAATAGGCTTGTGCATACTCTAGAGTTGCTACAGAATCTACATAGCTCGTATATTCTTGGACGTTTTGTTTTGCCATCTCTGCTTTTTCATCTTTACATGATGCAAATAATAGGGCTAATGAGCAGATTCCGATTGTTAATTTTATTGTTTTCATAATTTTTAGTGTTTAATGTTTTTTGAAATTATTTTTGTTGCAAGGTATTGTATGCCGTAACCAAGCAAATTTTTGAATATTGAATTTGATTTTCCTACGATGATTCTTTTGGAGAAATAACCTCCCGCCAAACTAAGTATTGATTCTAGTATGTTACCTTTAAGTTGGGGTTCTTCTTTAATATCGTTTATAGCTCTATTTAGTAATCTTGAAGGTCTTAATTCTTGATAAGTAATATTTAATTGTTCTTTTAGCTCTCTGGTTTTTATTTTTTGTTTGTATTCTAGAGCTAAAATTTTGGCATCCAAAAGCTGACTTTGTTTACTATAATTTTTCATTTTCTTCAGTATTGGATTCTACAAATTCAGGTTTTCTTGGTTTCATTAATTTTGCAATTACCAGATCTGTGATAGGTGCTTTAATTAACCTACCATTGAAAAAATAGATAATTATGGTAATAATCAAATAGAAACCAGAGACAATTAAAAATCCTAAGTAATAAGCCCCTAATAAGTTGCCAATTAATAAACTAATGGCAATATTTACAAACAGAGTAAATAAAGAGAAAGCCAAAACAATTGCTATCCTTGATACTAAAGACGAAACAACATCTGCCGTTACGTCTATGGCATTTAATTTATATAGCTCGATACTAGTTTCTGTATATTCTTTAGCTTTGTTATAAAGTGATTCTATATGTTTGGCTGTGGTTTCCATTTAATATGTTTTAAGCTTTTTTCATTTTTTCTTTCGCTTCTTCTTTTACTCCGTTTAGCAATTCTTCCCCATCTTCTTTTATAGAGCTGTATTTGTCTGAAACGGTATCTAAAAAATCATCAAAGCCTTTTTTTAGTTTATCCTTAGCTTCTTTGCTTTTTCCTATGATTTTTTTTCTAGTGTTTTCACCTTTATCTGGGGCTAATAAAACCCCTAGTGTTGCTCCTACTGCAATGCCTGCTAAAAGGCCTAATACTGTGTTACGTGTTTTCATTTTATTTAATTTTAATGATTACTATTATTTATTTCAATTTTTAAATTCCTTTACCGCCTATTAATCTTAATAGAATGGAGATTACTGCTATAACCAATAGAATATGGATCAATCCAGTTGCACTGTAAACAAATACTCCAAATGCCCAACCAATTATTAAGATGACTGCGATGATGTATAATAAACTTCTCATAATATTGAATTTTAATGGTTAATAATTATTTTAAAGTGGTAAATGATTCAGCTATATTGGATTTTACTACACCCGTACTTGCGAATGAGTTTATAATCCTTTTGGCTTCTTCTAAACTTACCGATACACCAGAGGCATGACCAGAATTGGTTATTACGTTCCATGTGTAAATTTTATTTTCTAAATTTTCACTGATTAAAGACACTGGGATGATGTTTTTTTTAAGGATTTTAGCATTGTTTGTTAGCAGTGCTATTTCCTGATTTACATCGTCCATACTTAAACAGGTTCCAGTAAAAGTTCCGAGTTCTGTTTCGATACTCCATTTATAAACCTGTATGGTTTTATTATTTGGCTCTATATCATTTTTCTCAGTAGCCGCTGTTATCGAGTTTGAATACAACATGCTCGATGCCGCTATACCTGATGCTATTATTGACTTTTTCATGACATTAATTTTTAGTATTTAAATCTCTTGAGCTTTTTGGTTTAATCTTTTTAAAGTATCTTCTATTTTATTTATGTTAGATTTTAAAGTTGGC
>NCDW01000031.1:14936-19850 GCA_002280395.1 Flavobacteriales bacterium 32-35-8 | reverse complement strand
TAACGGTTCCAACAAAATCCTCGTTAAAATATTTGGAATTGGCACAAACAATAATGGTTTTAAAACCTAGATCTAAAAAATCATTAATGAGTTCTTTAGTGTCCCGTTTCCAAATAGGAAATACAGCCTTTAAATTCTGTTTCGCTAATTGCTCTTCCCTATAAATTCTTAAATCTTCCAGAAAAATATCACCAAATGCACTATGGGTAAAGCCTTCGCTTTTTAATCTCGAGACGGTTTCCACCATTCTTTGCTCGTAGATTTCCATACTAGGCATTTCTGGTAACTCTATAAGATTGGATGGAATGTTTAAGGCTTCTGTTTGAGCTAACAAAAGTTCCTTTCTAAGCCCATGCATAGATACGCGATTGTAATGACTGTTTATGGTTGTAATTAATTCATCAACTGCATAACGGTTGTCTTGCAATAAGTGGTAAAGAGCCAAAGCAGAGTCTTTTCCAGAACTCCAATTGAAATAGGTTTTAATTTTTTTCAATTATAAATTTGCTTAATAAATCTGAAGGAAGTTTTTTGTCAACATACATATCGTTATGTAATGGTTTAAAACTGTTACTATCTTTAAACAATGTTATCTGGTGTTAAACCATCAAAATAATCGGTTCTTCCAATTTTATTCAACGATTTAAAAATCAATGGTTGCATGGCATAACTGTGACTCGGATTGGCACCTTGACGGGTAAAATCGGGGGAATCATAAATCGTAGTAGATGCTTGGTATTTACCCGCCGTATTTTCACCAATATGAACCACGTTAATGTAGGGGTCTAAGGCATTAATAACCAATTCACTAGCGGATGCAGAAGATTCTAAAGCAATGATATATACTTTTTGAAGATTTAAACTATTTAAAGCTCTGCCTTCATCGTTGTTTACAAATCGGCTTATTAATAATTCGGGATTTTCATTTTCAAAAGCGGCTTGAAATTCACTATTCCATTGTTCAGTTAAAAAAACCTCTCCATTATATTGGCCAGTTATCATACTTGACAATAATATTGCTGAGTTTACCGATCCTCCAGAATTGTATCTTAAATCCAACACAAGATGCTGTACATTATTCGATTTAAAAGTTGCAAAGACATCGTTGAGCTGTTCATCAAAATTTGCAGTAAAACCATTGTACATTAAGTAACCCACATTTTCTCCCCCTACATTAAAAATGTCGGTTTTGAAAATGGGATTTTCAGTATATTGAACTTTAGTTAAATTAATGCTTACATTTCTTGGAACAATGGTATCATCTGAAGTTGTGGAAGTGCCGTTGTCATTATAATTAGCTAGATTTAGAGTGTAAGCATTAGAATTAAGTAAACTTATATAATTATTAATTGTTAACGGCGTACCATTAATACCACTAAAAATATCACCTCTTACCAAACCATTGGAACTTGCACTCGTGTTTGGCAACACCATGGTTACAATACCTATTAATTGTGTGTTACTATTTGGTTGAAGAAATAGATTAAACATCATGCCATCGCTGGTTGAAACTCCAGCAAATTGCTGTTCCAATGTTATGTAGTCATCAACAATCCAACTAAATTTATCAACGGTTTGCCTTTGATAAATTAGACTTTCAAATAAATCTTCAGGGCTTGAAAAACCATTTAAATAACTGGCATACGCTTCATCGCTATTAAAGGCGTCATTTGCAAGATTTGGCACGTTATCTTTATATAAGTAAATAAAGTTCATGCCTTTCCAAACAAAATCATTTATAGAGTTTCCGGTAATTTGATTGTCATCATTATCTTCAAAACAACTAAAGGTCAAAAAAGAAATAAAGATCAGTAGAAATAGGGCTTTGTAATTTTTCATAACATTTTTTATAGCTTGGTCATATAAACTTTAAATTAGCTTACATTATTATGTAAATATAAATATTTTGTCACAAAATAGATGGTCGTTCGTCATAATCTCAAACAACCATAACCAAGTTGTTTCATAACTAATTAAACCGAAGCAATGACTCAAAAAGAGTTTTTAAATATTGTGATGCCATTTAAGGATAAAGTATTTCGCTTAGCAAAGCGATTGCTTATATCTACTGAGGAAGCGGAAGATGCCACACAAGAGGTTTTAATGAAATTATGGAACAACAAAGAAAAGATTGAGGATTACAAAAATGTTGAGGCTTTTTCGATGACGATGACCAAAAATTTTTGTTTTGATAAGCTGAAATCCAAACAATCACAAAATTTAAAAATAGTACATAGCAATTATGAGGATAATAACACCTCATTGCAAAAACAGGTTGAATTAAATGATAGTGTTCATTGGGTATCAAGAATTATAGAAGAGTTGCCAGAACAGCAAAGAATGGTGATTCAATTAAGGGATATTGAAGAATATGATTTAGATGAGATTGCAAATATGCTGGATATGAATAATACGGCGGTAAGAGCCAACTTATCTAGAGCCAGAAAAACAATAAGGGAAAAATTAACCAATACACATAGTTATGGTATTAAATGATATAGAAAAATTACTTGAAAAGTACGAGAACGGAGAAACATCGCTAAAAGAAGAGCAAGAGTTAAAAAACTATTTTTCGCAAGAAACTGTCGAGCCGCACTTAGAGATTTATAAACCCATGTTTGCGTATTTTTTGGTAAACCAACAAGAACAATTTACTAAACACGTTCCATTAAACACTAAAAAAGTATTTGACTATAAATGGATTTCTGTTGCAGCGGTAGCGGTTCTTATGTTGGGGATTTACTTAAAATCGACCATAAACAACGATTTAGGTACTATTCAAGACCCAGAAATTGCTTTCAACGAAGTCTCAAAATCGTTGGAAATGATTTCTAGAACTTTCAACAAAGGAACTTCTACACTTGGCTACCTTGAAGAATATAACAAAGGAGCTTCAACATTAGAATACCTTAATGAAATTGAAAAAGGAACTAGTATTATATTTAAAAAGAATCAATAAAAAAACGAACATAAAAACAATGAATAATTTAAAAACAACTCTCATGAAAAAAATAGCAACAGTAATAGTCATGGCAATCATGTTATTGCCAATCTCAGGAATGGCACAGGATATTTTTGAAAAATATAATGGTAATTCAGAAGTCACCTATGTATCCATCCAACCTAAAATGTTTCAAATGATAGCCAAAATGGGCATTAACGTAGATGATGCAGAAGCCAAAGCCTATATGGATATGGTTAAAAGCATCACCAGTTTTAAAACCATAGTAACCGATAATAAAACGATTGCCGCAGATATTTCAAAATGGGTAAAATCGCGATCAGGTTCTTTAGAAGAATTAATGCAGGTTAAAGATGGTGGTGCCGAAGTGAAATTCTACGTGAAAGAAGGTAAAGATTCAGACCACGTTAAAGAACTGTTGATTTTTGTAAATGGTATTGATAAAGTGATGCAAGCCAATGGTGTTGATGTTAATGGTCAACAACGAAAAATTGAAACAGTGGTCGTATCGCTTACAGGAGATATCGACTTAAATGAAATTTCTAGACTTACCGATAAAATGAACATTCCTGGAGGTAAGCATTTAGAGAAAAAGAAATAACATATCATGTATCCATCCATTAAATATACAGTAGTAATCATTATTGCAGCTTTCATTTTAGTTAGCTGTAATAATGGTTTAACCATGCAACGTTATTTTGTAGAGCATCAAGAAGCTAAAAATTTTTTGGCACAAGATGTGCCAATCTCTATGCTGAATATAGACGAATCGAAATTAACGGCTGAACAAAAAGAAGCTTACAAATCGGTAGAGCGATTAAACTTTTTAGGATATAAAACAGATTCAACAAATGTTAACGTGTATAATTCTGAATTAGCGAAAGTTAAAACTATTTTGAAAGACGAAAAATATAATGAATTAATTGATTTTAGTTATAACGGTGCTAAAATAGCTGTTAAGTATATTGGTGATGAGGAGGCAGATGAATTTATTATTTTTGGTAGCTCAAAAGATATGGGTTTTGGTATTATTCGCGTTTTGGGAGATGATATGAGTCCGGAAAAAATAATGACTTTGGGACAGTTATTTGAAAGCTCAAATGTTGATACTTCACAGTTTAAAGATATGATGTCTTTCTTTAAATAGGATAGGAAGTAATTTATAAAAAACTCGGGCTTTCCAAATTATGGAAAGCCCGAGTTTTTTATTCAATATGCTGTTCTTCGTCACTTTCTTCTTTAGGGTGTTTCCAAAAAAAGAGATTTACAACAATCGCTAAAAAGATAATAGTGAGCAAAGTTAATACAACAAAATTATCTAGAATATCAAGCATTCCAGTCACAAAAATACCCATTGCCAAAAGACCGCAAAGCATTAATGATTGTTTGTCTGTTAACATGTTTTTATTTTAAATGCCGGTATAATTACTTGGTGTAATACGTTTTAATTCGTCCTTTATTGCATTGGAAACCTCTAAAGTATCAATAAAATTTGAAATGGAGTCTTGATTTATTTTTTCATTGGTCCTGGTCAAACCTTTTAAGGCTTCATAAGGATTGGCATAACCTTCCCGACGTAAAATGGTTTGGATAGCTTCAGCAACAACGGCCCAGTTATTATTTAAATCCTCAGCAAATTTGCTTTCGTTCAATAATAATTTATTCAATCCTTTTAAAGTGGATTTAAATCCAATCAATGTATGTCCGAATGGTACGCCCACATTTCGTAATACCGTGCTATCGGTTAAATCGCGCTGCAATCTTGACACGGGAAGTTTGGCCGATAAATGTTCAAAAACAGCATTGGCTATGCCTAAATTACCTTCGCTATTTTCAAAATCAATCGGGTTTACTTTATGTGGCATGGCAGAACTGCCCACTTCTCCAGCCTTGATTTTTTGTTTAAAATAATCCATGGAGACATAAGTCCAAATGTCTCTATTTAAATCTAT
>NCDW01000031.1:777-14857 GCA_002280395.1 Flavobacteriales bacterium 32-35-8 | reverse complement strand
CTATTAAAATGGTGTTTATGCGTTTTAAGTTGTCAAACAAAGCGGCCATGTGGTCATAATGCTCAATTTGCGTTGTTGGAAATGAATGGTGCAATCCTAAAGTGTCTTGAACAAATTTACTTCCAAAGGCTTTCCAGTCAATGTTTGGAAAAGCAATATGATGTGCGTTAAAATTACCTGTGGCACCCCCAAATTTAGCAGCATGTGGAATGGTTTGCAATAAATTGAATTGCTGTTCCAATCGCACCACAAAAACGTCAATTTCTTTTCCTAATCGGGTTGGAGATGCTGGTTGTCCGTGGGTTCTGGCCAACATAGAGATAGACGACCAATCCTGACTTAATGTTTTTAGTTTATTTAAAACTTTTAAGTACTCTGGAATATATACATTGTTAACAGCTTCTTTAATACTTAAAGGAATGGCCGTGTTATTAATGTCTTGCGATGTTAAACCGAAATGGATAAATTCCTTAGATGACGATAATCCGAGAGCATCAAATTTTTCTTTTATAAAATATTCAACGGCTTTAACATCATGGTTTGTAACGTTTTCAATCTCTTTTATGGCAAGTGCATCTTCAGAAGAGAAATTTCTATAAATGTTTCGTAAACTTTCAAAAACACCTGAATCAACATCTTTAAGTTGCGGTAACGGAATTTCACAAAGTGCAATGAAATATTCAATTTCAACTAAAACACGATATTTTATTAAAGCTTCTTCTGAAAAAAAAGGTGCTAATTCGTTGACTTTATTTCTATATCTTCCATCAATTGGTGAGATGGCATTTAGTGGTGATAATGACATGTTTGCTTGTTTTTTTGAAAGATGCAAAGATAGACATTTGATTTGCGAATTACGACTTACGAATTGCGAATTTTTGATTTTCGAATCTATGATTTGGGTATTTTTTTCATTCTAAGCAGAATATGTTTTGCCCTAGATTTAAACGCAGAACTTTGTGTTTGAAAATCCTGTTCTAAAATTTGCTTTAAATCGTCATGAATCCACGTGTTTTCTTGTCCGAAAAGAAAAAGCGTTTCCATAGCAAATACTTTTGCAGCGACTTTATGTTTGTTAATCATCCAATCGAAACTGGTTTCTATAATGCGTTCTTTATGTTCTGGAGAAAGTAACTTTTTAAACGCATTGTTTTCTTTGGAATAATAAGCTTTAGCTATGAATTGACACACTTTGGAAACCGGTCGAACGGCAGATTCTAAATGGACTCTATGAATGTTTTTGGTGAATGTATCCAAATGCGGAATGATGGCATACAAGTAATCTGCACAAACAAATTCCAAAACCCAAGCCGCCTGGCAAGATGTTTTATCATCTACTTTAAATAGAATCTCAATGAGATAAGGAAATAATCCCATATCCTTTTCAACACGCTTTGCAAAGTTTAGGCGGCTTTCGCGCGATGCGCTTATTTTTGTCAATTCATCGTAAAATTCTTCTTTAGTCATCAGTTTATTTTACTATTTTTAATGTTTAAATATAGATAATCATGAAGATATTAAAAAAGATACTTATTGCTTTAATAGTAATATTTGTCATTGCCCAGTTTTTCAGACCCGAAAAAAATGAAGGTGATATGGCTTCCATGAATGCCTTTTATGCAGAGACCAATCCGCCGGCCGACGTGAAACGTATTTTAGAAGTTAGTTGCAACGATTGCCATAGCGATGTTACCAGATACCCTTGGTATAATAATATTACGCCCATAAATTATTGGTTGGCAGATCATGTAAACGATGGAAAAAAGCATTTTAATATCTCAAAATGGGAGGGAACTTCAACTAAACGCAAAGACCATAAGTTTGAAGAACTTATTGAAATGATTGAAAAAAAGGAAATGCCTTTGGAGTCGTACACTTGGACGCATACAGAAGCAAAACTTACGGAGGCTCAAATGGCATCTATTATAGATTGGGCTAAGCGGGTTCGTTTAAAATACAGTCTGGAACCCCAACCTGAATAGAACCCCATCCTATCCTTCCGAAAAGGGGAAGCGAAAGTATACTTGCTAATAAGTTAAACTGACTGTATATTATTTTAAATAAAAGTAATTAGTGTATTCGTGGCGGTAAAAAAACTCTTAATTATTGGTTTTGTTTGGCCAGAACCCAAGAGTTCTGCTGCAGGTAGCAGAATGATGCAACTTATTGACATATTCCAATCCCAAAATTACCAAATCACATTTGCTAGCGCGTGTGCGAAAACCGATAACGCTTTCAATCTTGAAACTATTGGAATAAACCAAGTTGCCATTGAATTAAACAATGCCACTTTTGATGTTTTTGTGAAGGCGTTATATCCTGATATCGTGATTTTTGATAGGTTTATGACCGAAGAGCAATTTGGTTGGCGGGTTATAGAGCAATGTCCAGATGCCTTACGGATTTTAGACACCGAAGATTTGCATTGTTTAAGAAAGGGCAGGGAAGAGGCGTTAAAGCATAAGGTTCTGTTTGATAAATTTTACTTATTCAATGATACTGCAAAACGCGAAATAGCCAGTATTTATAGATGTGATTTAACACTTGTTATTTCAGAAGAGGAAATAGAGATATTAAAAAATCAATTTAAGGTCAACGCACATCTTTTGTACTATCTGCCATTTTTATCAGAAGCGGTTGCCTTGGAAGCTAAGCGTAACCTACCAAAGTTTAACGAAAGGGAACACTTTATTACGATTGGTAATTTTTTACATGCTCCCAATTATGATGCTGTTTTGTTTTTAAAAGAACACATTTGGCCTTTAATTAGAAAAAGATTACCCAAAACAGAAGTTCATGTATATGGCGCCTATGCTTCTGAAAAAGTACTTAAACTTAATAATAAAAAGGACGGATTTATCATCAAAGGATTTGTTAATGATGTAGAAACCGTGATGCAACATGCCAAAGTGTGTTTAGCACCATTGCGTTTTGGCGCAGGTTTAAAAGGCAAACTTATCGATGCGATGCTAAATGGAACACCTTGTGTGATGACGACCATTGCTGCCGAAGGAATGTTTGGAAATTTTGAACCTAATGGGTTTATAGCTGATGATACTGAAGAATTTGCCAACAAAGCCGTAGAATTATATACAGGCAAAATTTTTTGGAGAGGCAACCAAAAAAATGGCTTTCAGATTATGAATGCCCGTTTTGATAAACAACTGTTTGTTTTAGATTTTACATTTAAGCTAAACGCCATACAAAATAACCTTCAAGTACATCGTTTGGATAATTTTACAGGTCAAATGTTACAACACCACACCATGCAGAGCACCAAGTATATGAGTAAATGGATTGAGGAAAAGAACAAATAAGATATAAGATTTTAGATGTAAGATTTTAGATAATATATGATCTAAAGTCAATCAATCTAAGAATTCTAATGCTCTAACAAGTCAAACAATCTAAGAAAGTCTAAAAGGTCTAAGCCTCCACCTCGCTTTTCTTAATTTTTCTATAAGTATACGTATTGAAAATATTGCGTTTGGCAAAACGTGTTAATGTGCCAGATTGGTAAAACTTAATAAATAAAGCCTTATTTACACCAAAAAACTCATAGGTATTGCCATCTAAAAAGGTTAATTCCAACACCATGCCTTTATGTTGCCAGTCTATAATAGGGGAATTGATGGTTTCATTGAATTCTTCTAAATTGGCGGCTTTGGTTTCTGGGGCGATACTCACTAAAAAGTGATAACCATCAATGATTTGTCTGCTCATTAATTCTGCTTCAACAGCTTTGCCATCACCTTTTTGAAACTTATCAGGATGCCATGTTTTCACTAAATTTCTGTAAGTAGATTTTAGTTCTCTAAGGTCAATCTCTTTTTCAACATTAAACAATTTTTTGTACTCGCCAATACGTTTCATGTAGTAATTTTTTAAAATAAGGCGCGAAGATAGTCTTTTTTTGGGATATAAGACTGGAGACTTGAGATTTGAATAATACATAAACAAAAACAGCATCAAGTTAATGTGATGCTGTTTAATCTTTATGTGTTTGAATATTAAGTGGTTGTTAATCCTCGGGTTAGCCAGCCTCTTCTGCTTGCCGTTGCTATGGCATAAGGTGTAATCCAAAATAAGCTAAATGCGTAGAAGATACCATAAGTATGGGCCAAAAATGATTTCGATTTACGATGTTTTAATGCATAAAAAATAACCGGAATACTGTTGAAAATTAAGATTCCCATAAGTGTTGAACTCAAGAATAAAATAGGATGAACAACGATCATATATAACATGGAAATCACTAATGGATAGGCCGTTACTATTCCCAGCCATTGATTTAATAAAAGTATTCTTAAACCAAGTTTAGAAGTTTCCCTAAAATTGGTAAAGGCAAAGCGAGACATCATAATGTTTTCACGTACGTTGCTTCTTTCCCAACGGGTGAACATTTTTCTTAAACCGCTGAATTTTTCAGGAATTTTGGTTAGCACTAAGGCATTTCTTTGAAACATCACATGATAGCCTTGTTTTAAAATCATATTGGTCATGGCTCTATCTTCTCCAATATCTGTTGGCTGTCCAAAAAATGTTTGGTTCATCCAATCGTCCAAACAACCCATCACGGCTTCCTTTTTGTAAGCCGCTAAGGCACCAGGTGTACAAAGTACCGAGCCCATCGTGCTTTGTGCTGCTCGAATAAATTCAAAGCTAAACGCAAAACTGACATTCAGCATTTTAGGAATTAAGGCCTTTTTTGTGTTTAATACATGGACATTTCCAGCAACTGCACCACAATCGTTGTTCACTTTTAATGGACTAATTAAGTTTCTTAAAGTGTTTTTCTTCACTAAGGAATCGCTATCAACCGTTACAAAAACATCGCCTGTTGCTAATTTAAAACCTCTATACAAAGCATGTCGTTTTCCCTTGTTTTTGGGTTGTTGGTATATAGAGACGATGTCGCCCAGTTCTTCCTTAGCCTTTTTCATCCATTGCCAAGTATCGTCTTTGCTACCATCATCAATGGAAATAATCTGTAATTTTTCTTTCGGAAAGTCACTGTCGTTCAAACTTATTAAGGTTTCATAAACTAATTTACCTTCATTATAAGCTGGCACAATAACGGTACAACTTGGCAATTCGTCATCTGAAACCGATTTTATAGGCTTATATTGTAAATACTTGATAAACAGGAATAATAAAAATGAAAGCTTGAATAATAGCAAGGTGAAAGTTACCATATAAAAAATAGAGCCTAAGGTGGTACTTAACATGGCATTATGGAATTCATAAAAATCATCCTCAAGTTCAAAAACCAAAAAGACGGCTCCAAACATGAGTAGATAGGTACTAGCAAATACCACATAATCAATAGGGTCTGAAATAACCTTGCCGACAAAACTTAATACCTTTTGTTTAATTGACGTTTTTTCTTTGTTAAATGGAAGATTGGTATTTAAAATATCTTCTCTTTTTCTTAAATCTACTACTGTAATTTTTGATAGATTAGTTCTTGCCATGATAGTCTTTTTATTTATTTGTAAAAATTATAATGTCATAAGCTAACTACGGCTGGTTTAATGTTTTTAGATGTTGAAGAATTTAAAAAAAGCCGTATTTAACAGACTTTAACAGGTTTTTGGTTATTGTTGTTTTACGAAATAGGCCTTATTATTCTTGGTTTTTTGGCTTTTTAATTTTAAAAGAGAAAACTCATAAAACTAAAACCACTTTATTTTTTAGCTTCATTCCTTATTTATAGCTTTGCGTCCCGATAACAGTCGGAATAAATAAACATATATGATTTCAGTTGATAATTTAGCAGTAGAATTTGGCGGAAGTGCCTTATTTAGTGAGGTGTCTTTCACCATTAATGAAAATGATAAGATTGCCCTTATGGGGAAAAATGGCGCGGGAAAATCGACCATGATGAAGATTATTGCTGGCGAACAAAAAGCGAGTCGTGGTGGCGTTCGTTACCCAAAGGATGTTATTATTGCGTATTTACCGCAACATTTGTTGACTGAAGATCATTGTACCGTTTTTGAGGAAGCGTCTAAAGCTTTTGACCATATTTTTAAGATGCGCGACGAGATGGAACGCCTTAATAAAGAATTGGAAACCAGAACGGATTATGATTCTGATGCCTATATGAAAATCATTCAGCAAGTATCTGATGTCGGTGAAAAATTCTATGCCTTGGAAGATATTAATTATGATGCCGAAGTCGAAAAAGCCTTGCGTGGCTTGGGTTTTAAACGCGAAGATTTTACACGTTTAACCAGTGAGTTTAGCGGCGGTTACCGTATGCGGATTGAGTTGGCAAAAATATTATTGCAAAAACCGGATTTAATTTTGTTGGATGAGCCTACCAACCACATCGATATAGAATCCGTTATTTGGTTGGAAGATTTTCTTTTGAACAAAGCCAAAGCCGTCATGGTGATTTCTCATGATAAAGCGTTTATTGACAATATTACCAACAGAACCATTGAAGTGACTATGGGGCGTATTTACGACTATAAAGCCAATTACTCACATTATTTACAGTTGCGGGAAGATAGGCGCACCCACCAGATAAAAGCCTACAACGAACAACAAAAATTCATAGCCGATAATATGGCTTTTATTGAACGTTTTAAAGGCACCTACTCGAAAACCAATCAGGTGAGTTCGCGCGAGCGTATGTTGGAAAAACTGGAAATTATTGAGATTGATGAAGTGGATACCTCGGCCTTAAAATTACGTTTTCCACCGGCACCACGTTCGGGAGATTATCCGGTAACGGTAAAGGATTTATCTAAATCCTACGACGGTCACACTGTTTTTAAAAATGCGAATATGTCCATTTCACGTGGTGAAAAAGTATCGTTTGTGGGGAGAAATGGCGAAGGAAAATCGACCATGATTAAAGCCATTATGGGCGAGATTGATTTTGATGGCACTTGTGCCTTGGGACATAATGTGAAAGTGGGCTACTTTGCACAAAATCAAGCGTCTTTATTGGATGAAAACTTAACCATTTTTCAAACGGTTGATGAAGTGGCTGAAGGCGATATCCGTACCCAAATAAAAACCATTTTAGGCGGTTTTATGTTTAGGGGTGATGATATCGATAAGAAAGTCAGCGTCCTTTCCGGTGGGGAAAAAACCCGATTGGCGATGGTGAAACTCCTTTTAGAACCGGTTAATTTGTTGATTCTGGATGAGCCGACCAATCACTTGGATTTAAAATCGAAAGATGTTTTAAAGGAAGCCTTAAAAAACTTTGATGGTACGCTCATTTTGGTGTCCCACGACCGTGATTTTCTTCAAGGCCTCTCACAAAAAGTATTTGAATTTAAAGACCAACGTGTTATTGAGCATTTTGAAACCATTGACGACTTTTTAGTAAGAAATCGTATTGAGAATTTAAAGCAGATTGATTTGAAGAAATAAGCTGTCATTTGGTTTAGCATGAAAAAAAGATGACCTATATTTAAATCTTTTATAATCAAAGCCAAAAGCCATGTTTACAGTAGAACAAATTAAAGCAGCGCATAGCAAAGTGACATCGGGTGCAGACTTCCCAGTATACATTAAAGACATTAAAGCATTGGGCGTTACGCATTACGAAGCATACGTTACCGATGGACATATTGACTATCATGGAGCCAACAATCATACCGCGAAAGTACCCGCTAAATATGAACCATTAGTGATTGCAGAAACAGCAAACGAAGCGCAATTTAAATCGGATTTAAAAGCGCACCAACAAGGTAAAACCAATTATCCGACGTTCTGTGAAGACTCGGCAAAATCAGGTATAGAAAAGTGGGTAGTTTGTATGAATGAAATGACTTGTACTTACTACGACAAAGCTGGGAATGAGATTTTGGTGGAACAAATTCCGCAGTAAATTTTATTTAGTATAGTTATAACCCGTTGGTTGCAATTATGGTCTTACAGTCAATTATATTAAATTTGTCACACTGAGCCTTTCGACTTCGCTCAAGATAAACTAAAGTCGAAGTGCTTGTTTACGAGGTCTTCGACTGCGCTCAGACTGACATTAATTATTCATTTTTTACTTCCCATTTTCAAACGCTTCAACGTTTATCACTTGTTTTATAGGAAACACTGACGGTCCGAATTGATTAAACATCGGCACATCGGCAGCATCCCGTCCATAACCCACCGAAACATAGCCACCTTTTTGTCCGGTTTGCGTGGCATCAAAAACATACCAACGTCCGCCCACATAAGCTTCAAACCAAGCGTGCATATCCATTGGTTCCAAATTATGTAAATAGCCAACAACCAAACGCGCGGGGATGCTTAAACTTCGGCATAGGGCAATACCCAAATGCGCTAAATCCCTGCAAACGCCACTTTGTTTATAATTAACTTCAATGGCTGAAATAGGGAAATCACTACTGCCCGGAATGTAACTTATGGTGTCCCGAAGCCAAGATTCTATGGCAGCTACTTGGTCGTAGCCTGGTAATTGGTCGGCTGTAATGCTGTTCGCTAAATCACTGAATCTATCCGATTCACAATAGCGGCTTGGTAATAAATAATTCAACATGGCATCAGGTAAATTTTGGATATCCACAAAAGGCGCACCGGGAGCAACATCAATAAAGTTGGCTGTTTTTACATCGGCTTCGGTGTAAATTTTGAATTCACCTACTGGGGCTAAAATCCGTTGACATAAATTGCCAAAGTTATCGGTATATTCATAAGCCTGTAGATTGGGTTCAATCTTATAAATTTCACGTGCAACCCATTGTTGCGCACCACTTCTTGGGCGTAACATTAATATAAAAGGGGTGGGTATTTCAATATCAAATACCAATTCGCAACTTACTTTCAACCACATAATACTAAAGTGTTATAAAAACCGAGGGTTAGTAATAAAGGTTTTACCAAAAGTAGCAGATTTTAATATGAATGATGTTAAATTTTGTTTATTAATTAACCGTCTTATTTGCTGTTGCAATAAAAAAAGGGTCGTAAAATTATCAACTATGGGTTTTGGTTTTTCTATAGATTTTTTGGCTTCAAAGAAATCGTTAAAGACATGACGTTTTTAGTTTTACTAGATATAAAAAACATTACTCGAACTTAAAGCCTATTTAATCGATTAGGTATTTGATAACTAGAATATTTTCCTATTTTTAGCCATTCAACTCCTAATAAGAATACATTTTGATGAGTAGATTTGGTATTTTGGTATTGCTTTTTTGTTTTGTTTGTTTTCAGTATGGGATGTCCCAAAATATACCTCCAACAATAAATGCCGTGGGCGACCAGTACTACTGTCCGTTAAGCCAAATGCCCATTGTAACGAGTTTTGATATAACCGATCCAGATAATACAAGTATTGAATCGTTTAATATTCAAATTTCAACAGGATACATCAACGGTGTTGATAGGTTATCTTTAGTGGGTTCACATCCAAACATCGTAGCTTCTTGGAATCCTAGTGAAGGAAAATTAAGATTTACAGGCATTGCAGGAGCCGAAATGGATTATACCGATTTAATAGCGGCAGTAAGTGATGTTGTGTATGAAAGTCTACAGGCAACGACTTCGGGTGAAAAGTTTTTTTCCTTTACCATAGGTGATGCCAATTATTTACCCTCAACAGGGCATTATTATGAATACGTAGCAAGTTATGGAATTTCATGGTCTGATGCAAGAACTGCTGCTGCCAATAGAACTTATTTTGGTCTGCAAGGATACTTGGCCACCATTTTAAGTCCTGAGGAAGCACAATTATCAGGAGAACAAGCTGGCGGTGTGGGTTGGTTAGGGGGTACAGATGAAGAAACCGAAGGTGTCTGGAAATGGGTAACAGGACCCCCATCTGAGGCTGGAACTATTTTTTGGAATGGTGGTACTAATGGTACGACCCCGAATTATGCAAATTGGAATGTTGGCGAACCCAATAATTTAGGAGGTAATGAAGATTACATCCACGTGACTTTTGGTGTGGGTACTCCGGGTTCTTGGAACGATTTACCCAATATAGGAGGTGTTAATAATTATTTTCCGCAAGGGTATATTGTTGAGTATGGCGGCATGCCTGACGATCCGCCAGTTGATATTTCTGCCAGTACTAAAATTACCATATTATCATTGGTGCAAATCTCTACCATTCCGCCATTAAGAATTTGTGATACTAATTCAGATGGCAATGATGGCAATGGCTTTGCGGAGTTTGATTTAACCACTCAAGAATCTTTATTATTGAACGGAAGTGCAGCTTCCGATTTTCAAGTAAATTATTTTACTGACGCGGCTTATACCAATCAAATATTAAATCCGACTGCCTTTGTGAATACGGTACAGAACAATCAAACCATATTTGTTAGAATGATTAGCAACCTGAATTCAACCTGTTATACCGATACCTCTTTTTCGATTCAAGTGGATGTACTGCCTGTTGTTCAATCATTAGTCATATTTAGAAATTGTGATGAAGATGGTACGCCAAATGGTTTTACCGATTTTAATTTAACGGAAGTTAATGACATCATCACCAATGGTAATTCAGCAAATTTAGAGTTTACATATTATCTTGATCCTGCCGAGGCAAATTCTAAAACGAATGCAATTAATGCCGTACCATTTAACAATACAACTGCAAATACCGTGTATGTTCGCGTAGAAAATGTCAATGGCTGTTTCAGGGTTTCAACTGTAAACTTACAAGTTTCCACAACGTCATTTGCACTAGGATATATGCAAGAACTAGAGTCGTGTGATCATGATGCTACAAGTGATGGATTGCATGTGTTTGATTTAACGGCAGCTTCTCCCGACTTTATAAATCAATTTCCAGCAGGGCAAAATTTAACGGTGCATTATTACAGAAATTTAAATGATGCCCAATTGGAACTCAATGAAATTACAAATCAAACTAACTACGTGAGTGAAACACCTTTTTCGCAGGTATTATATGTTCGTGTGGAAAGCGAGGATAATGGGGATTGTTTTGGTATTGGCCCGCATTTAAGGTTGACGGTTCATCCTCGTCCGAAATTTGAGGTGGAACAATTAGGAATTTATTGTTTTGATAACGAACCAATAACCTTATCCACATTCAATCCGCAAGGCGTTTATACTTATGAATGGACGGATGCTAATGGTGTTGTTGTAGGTAATTTACCAACCATCACATTAAGTGAGTCTGGAACTTATACGGTTATTGCCACATCAAGTTTTGGTTGTGAATCGTTTCCTGTTGTGTTTCCTGTTGTGGAGTCGGGTGTTGCCACTATTACCTTAGATGATGTGTCTATTGTAGAACTTTCAGATAATAATTCCATAACGATTGCTACCAATAATCTGGGTATTGGGGATTATGAATTTGCTTTGGATGATAGTGCAGGGCCTTATCAAGATGAACCTATCTTTAATAACGTTAGAGCAGGAGTGCATACTATTTATGTTCGGGATAAGAAAGGGTGTGGTATTGCAAGCTTGGAAGTTTTTGTATTGGGGTTTCCCAAATATTTTACGCCAAATAATGATGGCTATAATGATACATGGAATATCAAAGGCTTGAGTGATACCTTTTCCCAAGATTCCAAGATTTTAATTTTTGACCGCTATGGTAAGTTGATAAAGCAGTTAAATCCAAGAGGCGAGGGTTGGAATGGTACGTTTAACGGACAGGAACTGAGTGCAACAGACTATTGGTTTATGGTGGATTTGTTTGATGTAAACGGAAATAAAAAAACCTATCGAGGCCATTTTAGTTTGGTCAGATAATTTTTTTAAAGTAATTCCTTAAGCTTCGAAACACCTACCGTTGCGGTTTCGGCAATAACGGTTAGGTTTTGTTTGCTGGTTAAGGCTGGCTTGGGATCAATATAAAAGATAGGTGTATTGGCTGGCACATAATGCATCAAGCCCGCAGCAGGATATACTTGCATGGAGGTGCCAATAATCACCAATATATCGGCAGTTTCGCAAATTCGCATGGCATGTTCAATCATGGGTACTTCTTCGCCAAACCATACTATATGCGGACGTAATTGATGCCCTTTTTTACAAACATCGCCTAAAAGCACATCTGTTTTCCATTCTAAAATATCATGGTCATCGTAGGTGCTTCGTACTTTAAGCAATTCACCATGTAAATGGATGACGTTGGTACTACCCGCACGTTCATGCAAATCATCCACATTTTGCGTGATGATGGACACGTTGTAATCTTTTTCAAAAGCAGCTAAACCAAAATGGGCAGGGTTGGGATTGACTTCAAATAATTGCCTTCTGCGTTGGTTGTAAAAATCCAATACCAGTTCCGGATTTCTAGCAAAACCTTCGGGAGTCGCAACTTCCATTACATCATGGCCTTCCCACAAGCCATCAGCATCTCTAAAGGTTTTAATACCACTTTCGGCACTCATGCCTGCGCCGGTTAAAATGACTAAGTGTTTTTTCATTTTATAAAATTAGTTATTATTTGTCATTCCCGTGCAGGCAGGAAATCGAAGATTCAACAAAGTTAATCCACTCTTTTTTATTAATTTCGAGGTTTAACTTGGATAATGATTGACCTAAAACTTTTAGAACATTTAGAAACCTATTTAACCGATTCCCGAAGGGAAAAGTTTAAAAAAGTGCTGGCACAGCGTACCAAACATTTTACGGTCGCTACCGAAGATGTGTACCAATTGCATAATACCAGTGCCGTTATTCGTACTTGCGATGTATTTGGCATTCAAGAAGTTCAAATTATTGAAGAGCGCAATACCAAACGTATTGATAGGGAAATTGCCATGGGCGCACAAAAATGGGTGGATGTCAACCGGTTTCATTCGGTTAAAGATTGTATAACGGACATGAAACAAAAAGGGTATCAAATTGTGGCGACTACGCCTCATACCAACGATTGTGTTTTACATGACTTTGATATCTCCAAAAAGTCCTGTTTTTTCTTCGGAAGGGAAGTGGAAGGACTGTCCCAAGAGGTATTGGATGCAGCCGACTGTTATTTAAAAATCCCTATGGTTGGTTTTACGGAAAGTTTGAATATTTCGGTATCTGCTGCGATTATCTTGCAACAAGTGACGTCCAAATTAAGGCAATCAACTATTAATTGGCAACTATCAGAACAAGAGATTCTTGAAAAACGTTTGGATTGGACTAAAAAAAGCACTAGAAGTTATGAGGATATCATAAAAAATTTTTACAAATCTTAAAAATCATTATCTTTAAACAAACCAACTAATCCTGTCTCATTATGTTTTTATTTTTTGCTATTTTAATGATAGCCATAACGATTTCTATATTGGTTATAGCTGTTCCGAAGTATTTTAATATTAGCAGAAATATAGTCATTAATAAACCAGCAAATGAAGTTTTTGAATATTTAAAATTCATTAAAAATCAGGATGATTGGTCTCCTTGGAAAAAGAAAGATCCAGACATGAAACAAAGTTACGTAGGGGTTGATGGCAAAATTGGTTTTATTGCTAAATGGGAAGGTAATAAAGATGTAGGCTCTGGTGAACAGGAAATTACACGTATTGTTGAAAATCAAGTCATTGAAACGAAATTACGGTTTTATAAACCATGGAAATCGGAATCGGATGCTTACATAAAAATAAAAGGCTTAGATGAGTATAATTCTAGCATTGTAACATGGGGCTTTTCTGGAAGAAACAAAATAGTATCGAGTATTTTTTTCGCACTATTTAATATGGAGAAAGCGATTGGAGAGGATTTTGAAAAGGGCTTAGTGAGTTTAAAAAAGATGTTAGAAGATTAATTTAAATCAGTTTGGCAAATACGCCTCAGGAATGGGATTATCTCTGGTTTCCTGTGTCCAATATAAATTAACAATCCACCAACGTTTGCCATCATTCCATAGCTGTATACTGTTGATGCCCCGCATGAAAGGTTTTTTGTCCGTAACATTATAAAAACATTCATAAGTACTAAACACTTGCGCCATGTTTCCAAATATATTTACGGTTCTGTAAATTTCCTTTTCAAAAAAACCATTGGTTTCTAGCCACTTCCCAGAATTTTTAATATAATCATCTGGTTTCATGTAGGTTATTTTGGTTTCGCGATTTGTGTCTTTTCCAGCGGCTATTAATTTGGCATCTGGTGTAAATAAATA
>NCDW01000031.1:0-765 GCA_002280395.1 Flavobacteriales bacterium 32-35-8 | reverse complement strand
CTGGTGTAAATAAATATTTGAATTGTTCCCAATGGCGTTTTTTTCCTATTTCGCCAGAAATAACATTATAAAAAGTTTTTACGGTGCTATCAATGGTTAATACAGAGGTTATGTCAATAGGGATTTTGGTTTCTTTCTCTTGTGCGTTTAATGTCACCGTAAAAAGAATTGTTAATATAAGTGAGGCAAACGTTTTCATTATTTAAATATTTTTTTAACGCGGTCTAAATCCCTTTTATTGTCGCGGTCTTTAATGGTTTCACGTTTGTCATACAATTTTTTACCTTTTGCTAAAGCGATATCCATTTTGGCGAGACCTTTTTCATTAAGGAATAATCGTAAAGGAATGATGGTAAGTCCGCTAGTTTGAACCTCTTTAAGCAACTTTTTAAGTTCTTTTTTGCTCAATAGCAACTTGCGTTCCGCTTTTGGTCGGTGATTGTAATAATTACCAAAAGCATATTCTTCAATGGTCATATTAATGACAAATAGTTCCCCTTGCTCATTAAACTCACAAAAACTTTCGGCAATAGATGCTTTACTACTGCGTATGGATTTTATTTCGGTACCCGTTAAAACAATACCAGCGGTATACGTATCTATGATTTCGTATAGAAAGCGTGCTTTTTTGTTTTGTATGTTAATGTTTTTTTGCATGGGGCACAAAATTACACAAATTTATGTGTTTTTGAATGGGAGTTGCTTCCGAAAAAAATAATTTCGACGTTAAAGCACCTATTAAAACCATTACTTTAAGCAAAATAC
>NCDW01000030.1 GCA_002280395.1 Flavobacteriales bacterium 32-35-8 | reverse complement strand
AGTGCTAAAGGCTTGGTGCTTATGGCTAAGAATTTTTATGCCTTAAAAGATGCGTTTCAAGCCACTTATATTTTGGAAAGCGTCATTCAGAATTTTCCAGAGTTTACCGATGTGGTTTCTGAAGCTAAAGTGGAATTAAGCAAAATTAAAACGGAAGAATCTAAAACAAATTCATCGGTTACAACAGAAGGCAATTAGTTTGTTAGTCGTGAATCGTGAAATGTGAACCGACAACCATAAATCGTAAATCAAAAATCGTAAATCGTAAATCAAAAAAGTATGCGTAAGCACATAAAATATATCATATTATTAGCAGTAACTTTAAATATAACGGTATCATTTGCTCAAGATAGAGATACTATAAGAACAGGCGTTATAGATGTTGTAAAACCATACACGCCTTCCATATCCGATGCTTTTAAAGTTAAGGAAATACCTAATTTAGATGATGAGGTCACAACCAGTAAAAAGGATATAAAGTATAACATATTTTCAATTCCTGTGGCATCAACGTTTACACCAGCAAAGGGAAAAGCGGCGGTTGTTGAACAAAAAGCACCAGAAAAAATATTTGATAATTATGCAACGCTAGGCGTTGGTACTTACACGACTATTTTGGGTGAAGTGTATGTCAGTCATGCTTTGAGCAGAACGGAAAGTTTTGGTGGTTATTTAAGCCATCATTCGTCACAAGGAGGTATTGAAAATTTGGTCTTTGATGATAATTTTTCAAATTCAAAGCTTAATTTGAATTATGCATCTCATTTAAGGGATTTATCATGGAATGTGGAGGCAGGCGCTTTACAACAAACCTATAATTGGTATGGTGTGCCAGAGTTTCAGTTAGATGAAGCTGAAGCAGATCAAATAGCTGTGGGGCATTCCTTTTTTGGAGCGCATTTAGGTAGTGATATTACTTTCAACGATACCTATATAAATTCTGCCAGTGTATTTTTTAGACACTTTGGAGACAATCAAGAGTCTAGGGAAAATAGATTTACAGCTCAAATTAAGGCCGATATTCCTATTAATAGTGATGATGAATTGGCTACGGTTTTAAAATTTGATTATTTGGGGGGTAATTTTGATAGACGTTTTGAAATAGATGAAGTATTAGAATATGGAAACTTCTTTGTGGGATTATCATCTGCTTATGAAATGAAACAAGACGATTTAACCGTTAATTTGGGAGCGTCTATTTTTTATTTAAATGATACACATGGTGGCGATAACAAAATTTTTGTTTATCCAAATGTTACGGCGACCTACCGATTAGTGGATGATATTTTAATTGCGTATGGTGGTATTCAAGGTGACTTAATCCAGAATTCCTATTATGGTTTTGCTACAGAGAATCCGTTTGTGTCGCCAACTTTATTGATTCAGCCAACCGACCAATTATATAATGCATTTATTGGTTTGAAAGGAAAAGTGTCCAGTCATATGAGTTATAATTTTAGTGGTAGATATATTTCCGATAGAGATAAAGCCTTGTTTAGAAATAATGAAATAACGGCTGATAATTTACAGAATTACTCGTATGGAAACTCGTTTGGAATGGTGTATGATGATGTGAAAACATACAGCATTGCAGGTGAAATTAATGTAGATGTAAACCGAAATTTCACATTAGGGATGAAATTAGAGTATTTTGATTATTCCTCTGATACGCAAGCCGAAGCTTGGAACTTGCCGGATATTAAAGGCTCTGTGTTTTTAGATTACCAAATAAGCGATAAATGGTATGCAGGTGCTAATTTGTTTTACATAGGGGAGCGTAAAGACCAACTATATTTAAATGACGGTATTACAGTGGCTTCACCTTTTACAGTAACTTTAGATAGCTATTTTGATGCCAATGCACATATTGGCTATCACATTAATGACCAGTTATCGGTATTTGCTAAAGGCAATAACTTAGCGAATCAAGGGTATCAACGTTGGCAAAATTTCCCAGTACAAAGCATGCAGTTTTTAGCTGGAGCGACTTATAAATTTGATTTTTAATTCCCGCTACGGCAGGAATCTTATGAATTGAAACTCATGTTTTTTATTCTTGAGTTTGCAAGGGTAGGAAACGAAAGTTTATCTATTTATGTTTTGTCATTCCTGCGCAGGCAGGAATCCATTTGGAAAACATACTTTCAATTAAGTGGATTCCTGCCTGCGCAGGAATGACAGTTCAACTTAGTCTAGCCAAATAATCAAAATGCGTACCTTCCAAAACCAATTCACATCTCAAACCAACAGTCTCACAAGCTAGTTTTAAAGTGTCAAAATCTAAATACAACCATTTCATAGGGGTTTCTTCCTCACCTTTGTAGCTTAAATAATAATCGAGTTCACCGTAATAATTAGCATGTGCATCCATCCAAAAGCCACCATCTTCGTCTTCGTACATGTATTTAATATCCGAGGAATCGATTAAAATTTGTCCGTTAGGTTTTAGCAGATTTTTTAGATGGGTTAGATATTTAGATACTTGGGAGAGTTCTTGAAAAATGCCCGTGCCATTCATTAACAACAAAATAGTATCGAATGTTTCGGTTTCCTCTAAAAGATTTTTCACTTCCGCATTGGTAACGCCTCGAAGTTTAGAAACTTCAACAGCGCCTTTTGAAATATCAATGGCTTTCACATCAAAACCTTTTTTTTGTAAATACAAACTATGGTTTCCAGCACCGCAGCCGACATCCAAAACAGAACCTTTAGCCAATTGCAAGGCTTTTTTTTCTAGCTTGGGCATATCTTTAAAATCCCGAAACAGATAGGGAAGTGGCAACTCGTCTTCCTCAGAAATATTTGTGGACGTGATGAGGTCTTCGGTATATTGTCCGTTTTGGTAATCTAACAAGGCGTTTCCGAAAAGATCTTTCAATGTTAAGTTGTTTGTTGTTTATTCGTTAATTTGCTTATTTGTGAATACTAAATCGTAAATTCGTAAGCGTAAATTATAATTCTTAGATTCGTCAATCCTCAATCGTCAATCGTTAATCAAAAATTGGAACACATCCTTAAAAATCTTCCAAAGCTTGCCAAAGATAAGCATAACGACAGCAAAAAATTCTTTGCAAAGTTAAAAAACAAGCTGCCCAAAAATTTGGATTATGTGATGGAAGAACTCCATGAAGCCGAGTTTAAAAAAACAAATTGTTTGCAATGTGCCAATTGTTGCAAAACCACGGGGCCCTTATTTACGGACAAGGACATTGAACGCATCGCCAAACATTTTAAACTAAAGCCACAACAATTTATCACTCAGTATTTACGGATTGATGAAGACAATGATTATGTGTTGCAAAGTGTGCCTTGCACCTTTTTGGGAGCCGATAATTATTGTTCTATTTACAGTGTCCGACCAAAAGCGTGTCAAGAATTTCCACATACGGACAGAAAAAAGTTTCAGCAAATTTCACATCTTACATTAAAGAACGTGGCTATTTGTCCGGCAGCTTTTAATATAGTTGAGGAAATGAAACGACGGATAAAGCTTTAAATAATGGTTGTCACTTTGAGTGGATTTGCGAAGTATAACGTAGCAAATTTGTATCGAGAAGCTGACTTAACTGCAATTTTATTTACTGACTTCGACTGCGCTCAGTCTGACAGAAAATTGAACTTACAATAGATTTTAATCTTCTGTAGGGTCAACAAAAACGGCTTCCAATTCTTTTCCAAAAGCATCCATGCTAACACCCGATTTATTCGTTAAAACCGTGATGACAACATCTTCTTCAGGGAAAATCATTAAAATGGTTGATGCACCAACACCGCCACCTGTGTGATAATATTTTGGGGTATTCTTTTTTGTTTTTTCTACCGAAAAGCCAATGCCATACCCCGTTAAATTACCATTTTTTAAACGTTGTGAGGTAACCAATTGCGCCAGTGATTCTTTAGAAATAAGGGTTGGCGAAATAAGTTCATGACCAAATCTCACAATATCTTCTGAAGTTGATAAAAAACCACCACCGGCTATTTTATATTCGTTGGCAACAGGATTGGATAAAATGCGCTTTGTTCTATAAAAATTAGTAGTATTTGGTGGGATGGCATTTGAGGCATCAATCGTGGTATTGTCCATTTTTAAAGGAATTAAAATAGAATCCCTTACCATATCATAAAATTCTTTTTTGGCAGCTTTTTGCATCACTTCGCTAAGCAACACATAGCCTAAAGAGTTGTAATGAAAACTGGTTGATGGTTCAAATAAAAGCGGGTCATTCTTAAAAATATCCAGTCCTTCAGTAATGGTCATTCGCTTGTTTGATTTGAATTCCTCATCCGTAGTTTGCCTAATACCAGCCAAGTGTCCGCCTAATTGCCTGGCCGTAAAGTCGTATGCTTTCTTTGGGTAATCTGGTAAATAGTTGTAAATACTGGTGTCTAAATCAATCAGCTTATCGTCGGCCAATTTAGCTAGCATCACAGCCGTTATCGTTTTAGAAATACTGGCGATTCTAAACAAGGTTTTACTAGGACTTATAGGCACCGTTGGTTTGCGTTTGCCATAGCCAAACCCTTCCGACCAAATAATCTCCCCGTTTTTTGACACGGAAATCGCCATCCCAGGAATGTGCTGGGTTTTTAAAAATTTTTTAGCCTTTTTCCTAGCAATGTTTACCTTTTGTTGCGTCGGATTTTCAATATTCTGACTAAACCCCATCGAGGTTAATAGTAACATAAGAGAGGCAATAATTCGCTTCATTATTTATAAATTAAATATTTTTTACGTGTAATTTTAAAGGTTTCAAGCCCTTGTTGCCAAGTAGCTTTAATTTGTGCTTCGGTTAAACCTGCTTCAATTTGTTTTTGAAGTTTGTCTGTACCTGCATGTTTTGTGAAGTTGGCAGTATTAAAAACTTTCGATTTATCTGTAGCATTATTATAGGCTTTGATGAGCCATTTTAAGCTGATTTGATTGGTTGTTTTGTCGTTTTTTAAATCTTCACCATAACACAATTTGCCTTTATGCTTCGGGTTTTTAGCTCCAAAATTTTCGACAGGCGTATAACTGAATGTGAAAGCCGATTTACTTAAAAACGGCGCGCCATACCTCTGAAATTGAAACTCGGTGCCACGACCTGCATTAATATCCGTTCCTTCAAACAAGCCAAGACTTGGGTATAATTTTATGGATTGATCGTTTGGTAAGTTTGGCGAAGGCCTAATGGGTAAGCTATATGGCATATCGTGGTCGTAATTTTTAACAGGAATCACGGTAATTTGACATTGTTCACCATTTTTCAACCATTTTTCGCCATTAATCATGTTAGCATATTCACCAATTGTCATGCCATGAACTAACGGAATGGGGTGCATCCCTAAAAAACTTTGGTTTTCTATTTCTAGTGTTGGGCCATCAACATAACTGCCATTCGGGTTAGGGCGGTCTAAAATAATCAATGGGATATTAGCTTCGGCACAAGCTTCCATAACATAATGTAGTGTAGAAATGTAGGTGTAGAATCGAACGCCCACATCTTGCAAATCAAAAACCATCACATCAACATTGGCTAGGTCTTCTTGTTTCGGTTTTCTATGTTCGCCATGAAGAGACATAATTTGCAATCCTGTTTTGGCATCTTTACTATCATTAACGAGTTCACCAGCATCTGCCGTACCACGAAAACCATGTTCCGGAGAAAATACTTTTGATATTTTAATGTTTAATGTCAATAGTGAATCTACCAAATGTGTATAGTTTTTATTATCCTTTTTAAATATCACACTTGTTGGATTTGCAACGATTCCAATGTGTTTGTCTTTAAGTTGTGGTAGATACAGATTGGTTTGATTGGCACCTACTGTTATGGTTGTTGGTTGTTGGTTGTTGGGTTTTGGGTCTTGGGTCTTAGCTCTTGTTTCCTCAGTCATCGGTCTCCTGTCATCCGTCTTTCCCGTGTTTCCACAAGAAATTAGTACCAAAACAATTCCTATAGTTATCGGGAAAACTGTATTTTTGAGAAGATTAAACCACATATATAAATTTGAATTACGAGTTTTTTATAGCTAAACGCATTATTGGTAATAAAGCGTATAAAAGTAGTATTTCGGCACCAATAATAAAAATTGGTATCGCAGCAATTGCCATTGGCATTGTAGTGATGATGGTTGCTATTGCTACGGGCATAGGTTTACAGCAAAAAATACGTGATAAGGTCGTGGCGTTTAATGGGCATGTCACCATAACGAATTACGATAGCAACAATTCGCAAGAAAGTGTATTTCCTATTTCTACAAGGCAAGATTTTTATCCAGAATTTAAGTGGGTTAATGGTGTAAGACATATTCAAGCCGTAGCAACTAAGTTTGGTGTGATTCGTACCGAAACCGATTTTGAAGGTCTCGTTTTAAAAGGTGTAGGAGGCGATTACGATTGGAGCTACTTTAAAGATTTTTTAGTTGAAGGCCGTGTGCCAGATTATACCCAAAAGCGTAACGAAGACGTATTGATGTCCGAATACATCGCCAACCGAATGGGTTTTAAGGTTGGTGATACCTTCCAAATGTTTTTTAAAAAAGACGACCCCGAAAAACTGCCAAATATAATTACTTATAACATCGTAGGTATTTACAATTCTGGGTTCCAAGATTTTGATGCGACCTATGTTATTGGCGATATTCGGCATTTACAGCGCATTAATAATTGGGAAGCCAACCAAGTTGGGAATTTTGAAGTATTTATAACCAATTACGACGAGCTTGATAAAAAAGGAATTGAAATTTTTAAAGCCATTCCCTCAACTTTAGATGCCAAAACCATCAGCGAAAACTATTATTCTATTTTTGAATGGATTAAAATATTTGATAAAAACATTTATGGCATCATAGGCATCATGATTTTGGTGGCGGGCATCAATATGATCACCGCTTTGTTGGTGCTGATTTTAGAGCGCACACAAATGATTGGTATTTTAAAAGCCTTGGGCAGTAATAATTGGAGCATCCGTAAGTTGTTTTTATACAACGCGTCTTATTTAATCATGCTTGGTTTGTTTTGGGGGAATCTGTTGGGTCTGGGCTTGCTATTTGCGCAAAAGTACTTTAAACTCTTTCCGCTAGACCCAAGCGTGTATTACGTTACCGAAGCCCCGGTTTATATAAATTTAGGTTATATTTTAGCTTTAAATGTGGGTACCTTGGTATTATGTTTACTCATGCTTTTGGTGCCTTCGTATATTATTACTAAAATCTCTCCAGTGAAGGCGATTCGGTTTGAGTGATTTTTAAACCTTGCTCTAAATTTTATTTTCCCACATATTTTTTATTGACTTGTTTATCTCATTTTTTCTTTTAAATTTGTAACCATTGTGTAAGGTTAAATAATTTGGTTATGAATGAATATATGACGCTCGCAGAAACTGCTGAATACATCGGTAAAAGCAAGGAAACTTTAAGGCGTTGGGATAAAGAGGGTAAATTAACCGCGGTTCGTGAACCTCTGAGCAATTATAGAGTTTATAGAAAATCGGACATTGATACTCTGTTTGCTGATTTTCTAGATGACGATATTCAAGAAACCACTTCCAATTATGTGGAGCCTCATAATGAATATACCGTTTTAGAGCTTTTTGCTGGCGCAGGAGGTTTAGCCGTTGGCATGGAAAAAGCAGGACTGAAGTGTGTTGCTTTAAATGAAATCGATAAATGGGCTTGCCAGACTTTAAGAAATAATCGTCCGAATTGGAATGTATTAGAAGGCGATATTAAATCGTTTAGTTTTAGTGAATATGAAAACAAAGTGGATGTTGTGACTGGCGGATTTCCTTGTCAAGCATTTAGTTATGCTGGAAAGAAATTGGGATTAGCGGATGCCAGAGGCACCTTGTTTTATGAATTTGCTAGGGTTGTAAAAGAAGTAAATCCTCCGATTTGTATTGGTGAAAATGTTCGTGGTTTATTAAGCCATGAAAACGGCAAAACGCTTCAAGGCATGATGTCTATTTTAGATGAAATTGGTTATAACGTTGTTCCTGTTCAAGTTCTAAAGGCTATTAATTTTAATGTTCCTCAAAAAAGAGAGCGATTGATTTTAGTGGGCATTAGAAAAGACATTGATTTGAAATATGAATATCCGAAACCTTATAAAAAGATTTACAATTTAAAAGATGCTTTAAAAAAAGGAGATTTATTTGATAGTGATGTTCCAAAATCGGAAGGCTCCAAATATCCAAAAAGCAAAATAGATGTTTTAAAATTAGTGCCTCAAAAAGGCTATTGGAGGGATTTGCCTTTAGACATTCAAAAAGAATTTATGGGAGGCAGTTTTCATCTTGGTGGCGGAAAAACAGGTATTGCAAGAAGAATCGGTTGGGACGAACCTTGTTTAACTCTTACTTGCAGTCCTGCACAAAAACAAACAGAAAGATGTCATCCAGAAGAGACACGACCGTTTACGGTTCGTGAATATGCAAGAATACAAACGTTTCCAGATGATTGGAAGTTTGAAGGATCCATCGCGCAACAGTACAAACAAATAGGTAATGCCGTTCCTGTAAATCTAGGGAAAGAAGTAGGGTATTCTATTGTTAAGTTTTTGAATAGTTATTATAACTTATCAAAATAGCCGAGAAAAAAAACTACTTGTATTTTTCCTCAATTTCTATTGCTAATGTCTTTATCGTTTCCTCTACCACCTTGCTAGCGTCTACCTCTAAGGCAACTTCGCCAATAGCATCAATTAATTCATAATAAAAATCATCTTTTCCTGTGAGTCTGTGCCAAAAATCTTTTCCGATAATTACAGGATACGTGTTTCCAATTCTTCTGTAATGTGAACTAAGCTCAGTTTCCTCTCCATATACAACACAAACAATCAAATCGTTTATTCCAACATTGAGATTATTGGTTCTTGCTAGAGCACGAACACCATTAAAATGATTCATTATAGTTGTAACATCATCATGATTTATGGTATTAGGACCTGCTTTTAACTGGCAATATTTTTTTCTTCCATCGATAGCATCTATAAATTCAATATCAATTCCTTGTGTTGTAGAGCCTAATCCCTGAAATAGAAAGCTTATTAGGCTTTGAATTTTCATGCCAAATGATGTATTAATGGAAGAGCCTAAAATTCTTGGAAGTACTAAAGCTCTGGCAATACTTTCTGAATCGTTATTACCTGTTAAGAAGTTAGCTAAATATTTAAATAGAAATGGATTTACATTGTATTCAGACAATTTGCTCGCTCGTTTACAAGCCCCATCTATATGACTTTGAACGATTTCATTTCTAAAAAATGTTTTTGCATTTTCAATTATTTGCTTTCTCTGATTATTATCCATTCTCTTTTATTTACCCGTCAAAATTACTGTTTTTCTCAAATATTATTTTCAGAATAATATCCGATAATATTAATGTTTAAAACGAATATGGTTGAAATTATTTACAGTCAAATAAAATAGTTCAATTTCATAACGAAAAAACCCACTACCTCCCAGAAAAAATATGATGCTGCGTAGCCGTAAAATAATCCCTAAAAATCCTATTTAATGGATGCTGTTGGCTGCAAGCCTTCACACCCAATAGCGGGTATAAATTTAAAATAGCTTGGGACAGGTCTTTTACCGAAGCTGAAGCGGTTTTGTGTATCGTCTCCATATAGGCATCCGTAATGACTGTATCGCTCGTGGTGAGTAACGCTATGTGTTCAGCAAATGTATAAAGCTGCTGGTTGGTTTTAGACAGTAATAAAGCAAAGGGTTCTACGATTGTTGGTTCTAAAATAGTGGCAGCCTCCTCTAAAAAATGTTCTGCCATGCCCAAATAGTTTACCCAAAGGGTTAAGTCGGCAAACACCATAAACGGTATTTTAAAAATGGTTTGTGGCAAATAAAACCGATTGTAAACAAACGCCTGTTTTGAAGACACCACCACCGAATTGACCTTAAACGAATGGGTAGCCGTAGCTTTTAAGCCCATAGTGTCCCAGTCTTCAATAATGGTTACCTCTTCTTTAGGAATGACAAACGAATATATTAAAGGCGTGCCATCGGCATTCCATACAGGTTTGCCACCAGCTATGATTTTTGCATTCAATGTAAAATGGCTGAGGTAGGGCGCACCTGTAGCGTAACGCCATTCCCCTGAAATGATATAATCGTTGCCTTGTTGTTCGGCTACACCAAAAATACCACCGCTGCCACCAAAAATCACTGTTTCCTTGGTGTTTAAAAACATGTGATTGGCCGTTTCTGGTTGTAAATTACCAATAAAATAGTTGGCACCACTGCAAAGGGTCACTGTCCAACCCAAACTACCGTCCGTTTTAGCAAGGGCTTGAAGTGTTTTTAAACCTTCAGTAAGCGATGATTCCAAACCGTTATAAGCTTTGGGAACCCATAAATTACAAATGTTTCTATCAGCAATCCATTGCAAGGTTTCCGTTGAGAATTTGGGAGCTTCCAACAGATTTAAATTAAACGGTGGTGTATTGATGTCTTGATTCATGTGTTATGATTTGTCGCCATTTAAAATATCCCGAGATGGCCACGGCAAATAAGAATACCGTTAAGCCGGCATAAATGTAAAGGTCTTTGTAAACTAATAACGGAATGGAAATGATGTTGCTAATATTTAAATAAATCCAGTTTTCCATCTTGCGCCGTGCCATCAGCCACATGCCTGCCCAAGCAAAAGCGGTGGTGGTGGCATCCCAATAAGGCACATCGGAATTGGTATGTTGCGATAGCCAATACGCCATAATAATATAACAACCAATAACAATACCGATTGCTTTTAAGTGGTCCTGAAAATTGGAATAGCTAATAGGGACTTCTTTTTTTTGTTTGCCATACTTCCAATAAAACCATCCATAAATGCTCATGGTTAAATAGTAAAGGTGGAGTAGGATATCGGCATACAATTTTGAGTCGTACAGCACCCACATCCCAATGAGTATGGCAATAATACCAAATAGATAGTTGTGGATATTATTTTTCCTGGCGAGAAGCACTTGTGTGACGCCGAAGCCGGAGCCTAGCCATTGTAAGATGATTATTGGTGAAAATAAATCGGCCATCATTGTTTTTGTTTTTAAACAAATGAAAGGGGGAGACGAGCCGTACATGGAGATAGATAAATGCTATTCCATAAAATCCCTACGCTGGCATTACCCAGATCAGGTACCGAGTTTAAAAACTCTTGGGTATCATCTCAGCCTGTTTAAAAAACAAGCACCCCATTTTTATTGCAAAGTTAAAACTATAGATGGGATAATAAAAATGAAACAGTGATGTATTCTGATTTTAGAGTAGTTGTTGGCATATTCAGGTAAATTAATTTTATATTAAACTTTATTTTTAGTGTATATCCCATTTTTTTATGCCAAAAGAATAATTGTATTTTTGTGCCATGCAAAACACGCTTCAAGATTTTATACCCTTAAATGCACTAAACCTTGTTTTAGAACTTTTAAAGCATGAAAATTTAACGGTTATCGTGAAAAATGAGCGTAAAACACGTCACGGCGATTATAGGCGATTGCCGAATGGAAAACATCAAATAACGGTGAATTCCAATTTAAATCATTACCGATTCTTAATCACCCTTATTCACGAAATTGCCCATTTTGAAGCTTATAAAAACTACGGAAAATTTATAAAGCCCCATGGCGTTGAGTGGAAACGCACCTTCCAACATTTAATGTTGCCATTTTTAAATCCAGATATTTTTCCGTCAGCGTTATTACCCTTGTTGGCAAAACATTTTAAAAATCCTAAAGCTACTAGCGATACCGACGCTAAATTGGCATTGGCATTAAAGCAATTCGACCAACCTAACGATAAAACATTTATTTTTGATGTGCCTTTTGGAACCTTATTCAAATTATACAACGGTAAGGTTTTTAAAATGGGACCATTGCGAGTAAAACGTTATGAGTGTTTGGAGGTTAAAACAGGAAAGTTGTATCTTTTCAATCCGAATGCTGAAGTAGAATTAATTGCTTCATAATAGAGAATCAAATAAACTTATATAAACACATTCTTAATTGTTAGGAATGAGAATACATTCAAAATGAACAAAAATTATTACGCTATATTAATGGCAGGCGGAGTAGGATCTCGTTTTTGGCCTGTAAGTACTGAGAATTTCCCAAAACAGTTTCATGATATGTTAGGGACGGGCGATACGCTCATCCAAAAAACATTTCATCGTTTGGCACATTTAATTCCGAAAGAAAACATATTCATTTTAACCAATGAAAAATACAATGATTTGGTATTGGAGCAGCTTCCGGAAGTCACCCAACGCCAAGTGGTTTTAGAACCTGCCATGAGAAATACAGCGCCCTGCATTCTGTATGCCTCATTAAAAATACAAAAGGAAAATCCAGATGCGGTAATGATTGTGGCACCAAGCGATCACTGGATTGAAGATGAAGTAACCTTTTCAAAAAATGTACAACAGGCTTTTGATTTTTGTTCAAAAAATGATGCGCTTGTAACACTTGGTATCCAGCCAACTTTTCCAAACACCGGTTTTGGTTATATTGAATTTGATAAAAACACGACCGATACCATAAAATCCGTTAACCAATTTAGGGAAAAACCAGATTATGCCACTGCTAAATCGTTTATTGAGCAAGGCAATTTTCTATGGAATGCCGGTATTTTTATGTGGAGCGTTACGAGCGTGGTAGAGGCTTTTAAAATCAAACAACCTAGTTTGTACAGTCTTTTTGAAAACGGCATGCATGCCTATAATACCGATGGTGAAGATGAATTCATACTTCGGAATTACCCAAATGCAGAAAATATTTCGGTAGATTATGCCATCATGGAAAAATCAACCAATGTGTATGTGATTGGGGCCGAATTTGATTGGAATGACCTAGGAACTTGGGGAAGTTTATACGATAAATTAGATAAAGATAGTAGTGGCAATGCTGTTGTTAATGCCAGAGCTTTAGCAGAAAACGCTTCAGGAAATATGATTAGAACCAAAAACAATAAAATTGTGGTTGTTGATGGTTTAAAAGATTATATCATTGTAGACAAAGAAGATGTATTGCTTATTTATCCGAAATCAAAAGAACAGGATATTAAAAAAGTACTTCAAAAAGTGAAAGATGCTTTTGGTGCAGAACACGGATAAAAACGAGTTTATTTTTCACCTTCATATGTAGTAACTAAAACAGTATAAATGGAAGAAAACAAAGCGAATATATCTGACGAAGAAGCCAAAAAAGAAGCATCATCGGTTGAACAATCCAAAGAAAATATAAAGAAGGATGCTCAGGGTTTGTTTTTGAGTATAACTAAGTTTCTTAAGGAATTGTTGGATTTTAGAGAAGATACAGATATAGATGCCACGATACAAGCCATAAAAAACGATATTCCTTTTAAGGGTGCCACGGCTTGGATTTTAATATGTTCCATATTTGTGGCTTCCATTGGTTTAAATGCGAACTCTACCGCCGTTGTTATTGGTGCCATGTTAATATCGCCACTTATGGGCCCCATTTTGGGGGTTGGATTATCTATAGCCATTAATGATATCGACACTTTAAAACGATCGCTCATCAATCTGGGGATTATGATAGGCCTTAGTTTACTAACGGCATTTTTATTTTTTTATTTTTTTCCATTAAGTGAAGATACCTCAGAACTTTTAGGACGTGTGAAACCAGATATTCGCGATGTGCTTATAGCATTTTTTGGTGGTTCGGCTCTCATTATTGCTAAAACTAAAAGAGGAACTATTGCGTCTGCTATTTTTGGAGTGGCTATAGCCACTGCTTTAATGCCACCGTTATGTACGGCAGGGTATGGTTTAGCTAAAGGTAATTGGCAATATTTTGGTGGTGCCATGTATTTGTTTGCGATTAATACCATTTTTATTGGTCTTGCAACTTTTATCATTTTAAAAGTATTGCGCTTTCCTATGCTTAAGTATGTTAATTCTGCAAAGCGGAAACGAATTGCGAGAATGGCTTCGTTATTGGCCATTGTGGTTATGATTCCCGCCATTTGGACGTTTATAAGTGTATTGCAGGAGAGCAACTTTATGAAAGATGCCAAAGCGTTTGTTAATAATGAATTAACGGGGTTGCCTCATTCTGAATATATTAAGAAGAATGCTATTTATAAGTATACCGATAAAAAAACGACGATAGAACTAAATACGTTTGGTCTTGATGATATTCCAGAAACTGCCATCGAACTGCTTCAGGCAAGAATGAATAATTATGTAGCATTAAAAAATACCCAATTGGTTTTTAATCAAAACAA
>NCDW01000029.1 GCA_002280395.1 Flavobacteriales bacterium 32-35-8 | reverse complement strand
GAGTAAACATTGTTTTCGTTAATCTTAGTTGAATATAAAACTAAAATAACTGCCTTTGAACGAAATTGTTATTGAACTTGAAGAAATCACTCCAAAAGAATTTTTTGGACCAGAAAACAGTAATATAGAACTTCTAAAAAAGTATTTTCCCAAACTTAAAATTGTAGCACGAGGTAATAAAGTCAAAGCATTTGGTGATGATGAATTACTGGAGGAATTTGATCGCAGGGTCAATATGCTTATCAAACACTTCACAAAATATAATAAGCTCGACGAAAATGTGATTGAGCGTGTTTTAACAAGCCAAAGCAGTGATGATTATACTACGTCACAAAAAAGTGGCGAGGTTTTGGTGCATGGTGTCGGCGGAAAACTTATAAAAGCTGAAACGGCCAACCAGCGCCGATTGGTGGAAAGCATGCGCGCCAACGATATGGTTTTTGCCATTGGCCCAGCAGGTACAGGTAAAACCTATACAGGTGTGGCGCTGGCGGTTCAAGCATTAAAAAACAAAGAAGTTAAGCGTATCATCTTAACACGTCCTGCTGTAGAAGCTGGGGAGAATTTAGGGTTTTTGCCGGGCGATTTAAAAGAAAAGTTAGACCCTTATATGCAGCCATTATATGATGCTTTACGCGATATGATTCCTGCTGAAAAATTGTCACTTTATATTGAAAATGGTACCATACAAATTGCCCCTTTGGCGTTTATGCGCGGACGAACCTTGGATAATGCCTTTGTGATTTTAGATGAAGGTCAGAATACCACACACAACCAAATGAAAATGTTTTTGACCCGTATGGGAAAAAACGCCAAGTTTTTATTAACGGGCGACCCTGGGCAAATCGATTTACCGCGCCGCACCATTTCGGGTTTAAAGGAAGCCTTACTCATTTTAAAAAATGTAGAAGGCGTAGGCATGGTATTTTTAGACGATAAAGATGTGCTCCGCCACCGTTTGGTTAAAAAGATTATTGATGCTTACAAGCATATTGAAAACGTCGAGAATTAAAAAATATAATATTTTAATACTCAATGTCAGGTTGAGCGCAGACGAAGCCTTTATAAAAACGATAATAATATTTAAAGCCAGTTATTAATCTAACTGGCTTTTTTTATACCATTTACTTTTCCGTCAGACACTCAAATAGTTACGTGTTTATTGGGTTTGTGCTCCTTTTTATTATATAAAATTTAACAAAAATTATGTAAATGATGTTCCTAAAAATCATCTAGATTTGCAGTATAATTATTAAAAAAAGAAACATGAAAAAAGTACTTTTAGTTATCGGATTAGCATTAGGATTTAGTCCAATTTTTGCACAAGAAACAGAAATAAACATTACGCCAGACAACTCATGGTTTAAAGCAGGGCTAACCGCAGGTGTTCCGGTAGGTGATACTGGCGATGCAGCATCGTTTAACTTAGGTCTGGACTTAAGAGGTCAGTATTTGTTCAATCCTCATTTTGCCATTGGTGCAGCGTCTGGTTATACCCATTTTTTTGGTAAAGATGGTGTTGATGATTTCGGAGTGATTCCAGTAGCAGGTTTTGCACGTTATTATTTTGCACCAAAAGGTCTGTTTATTGGAACCGATTTAGGATATGGATTTTTAACCAATGTTGAAAATAATGCTGGTGGACTTTATGTAAACCCACAAATTGGTTACCATAACAGGGATTGGAATTTTTATGCATTCTACCAAAACACTTTTGCAGAGAACGATGTTGATTTGCAAACTGTTGGTGTGGGTGTAACTTATAATATTAGGTTTAAATAAACCATAATCACACATATTTGAAACACAAAAGGAGACAATTTATGCCTCCTTTTTTTGTTTGGCATAGGTAAACAAATTACATTTGCAAATCACATAAAACCGCTACATATCATGAACACCATTACCTCTACAAATTTTAACTTCCCAGGACAAAAAAGTGTATATAAAGGTAAAGTACGAGAGGTTTATAACATCAATGGTGATGTATTGGTCATGATTGCGACCGATAGATTATCGGCGTTTGATGTGGTGATGCCCAAAGGCATTCCATACAAAGGGCAAATCTTAAACCAGATTGCGACCAAAATGATGAAAGCTACCGAAGATTTGGTGCCAAACTGGTTAATCGCTACACCAGACCCCAATGTGGCTATCGGACATTTATGTGAACCGTTCAAGGTAGAAATGGTGATTCGTGGGTACATGAGTGGTCATGCGGCTCGTGAGTATAAAGCGGGTAAACGCATGCTTTGTGGCGTACCAATGCCAGAAGGCATGAAGGAAAATGATAAATTCCCAGAACCCATCATCACGCCAGCAACCAAAGCCGAAATGGGCGACCATGATGAGGATATTTCCCGAGAAGACATTTTAAAGCGCGGTATTGTGAGCGAAGCCGACTATGTGGTTTTGGAAGATTATACCCGAAAATTGTTTCAACGTGGTAGTGAGATTGCGGCATCTCGTGGGCTTATTTTAGTAGATACCAAATATGAATTTGGAAAAACCAAAGACGGCCAAATCGTATTGATTGATGAAATACACACACCCGACTCCTCACGTTATTTTTATGCAGATGGTTATGAAGAACTTCAAGCCAAAGGTGAACCCCAAAAGCAATTAAGCAAGGAATTTGTACGCCAATGGCTTATTGCCAATAACTTTCAGGGTTTAAAAGGACAGACCGTACCTTTTATGAGCGACGACTATATTACCACTGTAAGCGACCGCTATATAGAACTTTACGAAAACATTACAGGCGATACCTTTGTAAAAGCCGATGTGAGCAACATACAAGCGCGTATTGAAGGGAATGTTTTGGGGTATTTGAAGGGGTAGCAAATAGGTTTCTCTTTATTGATAATTGGTGGTTTTATTCCGTTTTTAAGAACGCTGTTTTTTATAGAGGGCTTTTCCTTTTTCTGTAAGGCGGTATTTTTGTTTGGGGCTTTTAGGGCTTTCTGGGTTTGTCATTTCTATAAAATTTAAATCGATGGCAGGCACTAAATAATTTTCCCTAAAATTGGGCCTATGGCTAAGTTCTAGCTTTTCCATGAGTTGTGGTATGCTTGCTTCACCTACAAGGCTATTTATTAACCTTAAAACCAATGGGTTTACTTGGTCGGTTACTTGGTCGGTTACTTGGTCGGTTACTTGGTCGGTACGCCATCAAATAACCTTAAAGCCTTCATCTAGTTTAATAATAGGTTCTCTTAAGCCAGCTTCATTGGTTTTGGTGAAAATATCTTTTGTTCCCGTGCCATACCGTTCAATATTACCTGTGTTGTACAAACATGTTGCCAATAATGGGTTGTGGGGATAGGAGCCATGCGCCGTTTTAAGCTTATCTATAGTTAGGGTAGCGGGTAAGGTACCAGGGTTAAAAATTTCTACCCTATCTTTAAAAACTGCTACTTGGATGCTTGCCTTGCTGGTATAATCTCTATGGGCTACGGCGTTTATAATGGCTTCGGCAATCACAATTCTAGGAATTTCATAACTGGTATCCACGCTGTTGGATAAAGACCTATCTCCTGTACGTTGGCTAATTTTAGACAGCACAAAATCTGTGGCTTGGTCTGCCATTTCAAAAACAGTACCGCCAAATTCTTTAAAGTCGGGAATGGGTTTTTCTACCACATACCCATGAAAATGGGCACATTTTACGGTTGCCGAATGGAAAAATTGTTGCGGTTTTAAGGCAAAAGCCAATAAGGCACTATTTACCAATTTGCCATCTTTAAGTAAATTTAAATGTGATAGCACTTCGTCCGTGGTGGCTGTGTCTCGCAACGGAAAGCCTCTTTTTTCGCGAGCAATACGCACGAAATTTTTAATAGCAGACTCGTTAATGTCGTTTAAAGTGGCGTGGGCTTGTACGCTATTATCAAAATCTTGGCTTGCAATAAGGCCCTTTTGTTTTAAAAAGGACACGCAAGCATATTTTAAGGCTGCTAAAAGTTCATCGGAATTATAAAAGCGTTTTCTAGAAACCGAAAGTCCGATTTTTTCAATAAGTGTCGCCATTTTTGGATGCCGCTCTATTTGGTTATCGCCAGCAATAAACACCCAGCGTTCTTTATGTAAGTTGGTTGCTAAATCGTATTCTCTTTCTGTAGGTGATATTCCTGTGGCATCTTGGTAGCCATATTCTTTGCCAAGCAATGCCAAATAAATGGTCGCTTTTTTTACATTGGCTAAATAAAGGTTGTCGGGCGCGTCACCAGATACACTGTCCGTTTCAAATAAATAGGGTTTGAAAAAATCTTTCAAAAGCGGATCTTGGGCTATGTGATTAGCCAGAAGCATGCGTTCTTTTGCAAACTCTTTTTGTACACTACTTATGAATATGATATATTTCATATCGCTATTTATCTATGGTCTTTTTTAATTTAATCTTATGGAATTGAAAGACTAAACCACCAATTTATTTCGGTTTAATACGCTTATAACCAATCGTTTTACGGTTTCCATTTCTTCAGGTTTACTAGCGGCAATTAAAAGGGTTAAGCTGGCTAATGTATTATTGCTGATGATAGGTTGTTGCTCTTGGTTAAACAACATATTATTTTGTTGTAAAAATTTTAGAAAACAAGCTGCTGCAATGCGTTTATTGCCATCTACAAACGAATGGTTTTTTACTATCAAATATAATAACATGGTTGCTTTTTCTTCGAGCGATTCGTAAAAATCATTGGTCTCAAACCCTTTTTCTATTTGAGCTACAGAACTTTGAAAACTTTTGTCTTTTTCTTTTCCAAATACAGATGAATCAAATTCCTTGAGCATTTGGTTTATGAGGCTTTTATAATCGTCTAAACTTGGATAAATAGCTTCTCTCTTTGTTAAACCTTTGGCATCTAATTGCTCATGGTCGTAATCGTCCAATAAGCTCAAACCTTTGGCAAAAGCAGTAAGCCATTGGTTGTCTGCTGTTTTTTCTTCAATAGCTCTGCTTAAAATCTGAATACCATTTCTAAGCACCACCAATTCTTGTTCTTTTTGGGCTAAACGGTTTTCGTTAATGGCATAACCTTTAACTAAATATTCTTTTAGAATACTATTTGCCCATATTCTAAATTGTGTGCCTCTAATAGATTTTACTCTATAACCGACAGATATTATTACATCTAAATTATAATGTTCAACTTCTCTAGTAACTTCTCTATCACCTTCTTTTTGAACTGTCGCATATTTTGCGACAGTTGCTTCTTTAGGTAATTCACCTTCTTTAAAAACATTAGAAATATGTTTACCAATAGTTTTAATGTCCCTATCGAATAGTTCTGCTAATTGATTACGATTTAACCAAACAGTTTCTTTGTCTAATTGAACTTGTACTTCAATAGAGTTGTTTTTGGTTTTATATATAATAATGTCTTGCATAAAAATTTATTTTCCAAATCAAAGATTAGGCTCATTTTTAAACCACCAAAACATTCTTCCCTCTAGAACGCCCTTCATGTTGGTATTTTAAAGCATCTTTGGCTTCGGTGAGTTTAAATTGTTTGTCTATAAACACTTTTACGTGGTTTTGCTCTATGAGGTTAGCAATGGTTTTTAATTGTTCCGCATCGGAATGAAATAAAAAATGAGTGGCGGTAACACCCTGTTTTTGTACCAAATCTTCGGAAGGTTTTGCGGTAATGGTTACGTAATTGCCACCTTTTTTAAGTAGGGGGATGGTTTGTTCTGAACTTGCCATGCTATCGAACACGGCATCAAAGTCGGCTGTGATTTTAGAAAAATCCGCCGTCTTGTAATCAATGATAGCATCAACCCCAAGGGATTTTAAAAAGGCTTCATTTTTTGCAGAGGCAACACCAACCACATGGGCACCTTTCCATTTAGCAAACTGCACTGCGAACAGACCAACGCCACCAGCCGCCGCTTGGATTAAAACCTTCTGACCCGCCTGCACGTTCAATTTATCAAACAGTCCCTGCCAAGCCGTTAAAGCTGCCAATGGCACGGCTGCGGCTTCCTCAAAACTTAGGTTTTTAGGTTTTAAGGAAATGTATTTTGTTTCGGTGGCGACATAGTCGGCAAACGCCCCTTGTTTTGCCCATTCCAAGGAACCAATTATTTCATCACCAATTTTATAATCGGTTACTTCATTTCCAATAGCTTCAATAATTCCAGAGATATCTGTACCAACAGTATAGGGCATTTCAAAATACCCATAAACGGTACTTTTCCAATCCACCGGATTGATACCGCAGGCTTTTACTTTTATTAAGACTTGATTGGGTTTTATTTCAGGTTTTGGAAGTTCTTCAATGTTTACGTTATCTATCGTTCCTTTTTCGTGTATTCTTATCGCTTTCATGTGCGTTGTTTTAATTGTTTAATTTTAGAATGGTTTTCGATACAAAATTCTGAAAAAGAATTTTACTCGAACAGACATTAAATAATGTTAAAGTTCAAAAATACAAACTGATTTTATTTAGTGCAATCTGTTTTTGTTAATGGCATGGTAGAGGAAAACGTCACATGATCTGTATTCACAAAACAGATACCGTCTTCATCCATCGGCCCGTAACCTTCAATAAGTTGATGGTTAACCATCTTAAAAATAACCTCGCGTTTGCTGGTCACACCTTCCGATTGAAACGTATAATCACCTAAAACAATGTCATCTATTAAAACGCCTTCAAACATACCCATGTTGGCATCTTTTTCGGCTAGGTGGTAACTCAGATGTCCTTTAATAAAGCTATTATTATTGTCAGTTACTTCAAATAGTATCGAACTGTTATTGCCATTGTAGGTATAGCAACCGATTTCCAATAGTCCTTCGGAACTATGACTTTCAATGATTTCGATAGGTTCTGTAGTTTTATTGGTTTCCTCGGACTTGTTTTTGCAATTAACAAACACAAAGGTTAGAGCTAACAAAAAGATTATTTTTTTCATTTTAATTTACTTTTTTGAATCGCATCATGGCAACATCGTCCAACATTAAAACCAAATTGCCTCCATCATCAAAATTATAGGTATTTACTTTTTTTATGGTGCTTAAAAACGTTTGTTCGCCTTCACCACAATACATCATGGTGGTTGGTCCAGGGTCGCCAAAGGAAATGCTATTTCCGTTTAAGGTGTATTCTGCTCTGTAGCCGTTACAACTGGCGTTTCCTTCCACATGCTTGGTGGTTTTGTTAAAGGTGATTTGTGGTTTTTTATCTGGGTACAAGCCGCTAAAGGTTATTCGTGGACCTGTAATATAATCTAATTCCCAAGTGGTATTGTATAAATTATCAGCCATGTTTTTGGTACTTTGGCATGCGTTTAAGCACAACATTATCATTAAAACGGCAAGGATTTTTAACGGTTTCATATTTTATGGATTTAGGATTATTGGGTACAGCTAATTTAGTTTTTTTGAAAGGGAAAATCACCTATATATTCTAATAATTAAAAATTAACTTATGGTAAAAGGATGATTTAAGATTTAATTCTATCAACCACTTTTAGGAATAGATTATAAAAAAACGTGTTGGTTTTTGCATAATAAAATGAAATAATCACTGTCACAAGAATAAAAGCCAACGCACCAAAAACAGCCTGATAAGGATCTAGGGCTTTGTAGTAGAAATGCTTAAGACCGATGCCTGTATAACTTCCAAAAATAATGATGAAATGAAACGTGTAAATCGATAATGTTTTTTCACCAATTCTGGTAATTATAGAGCGTTTAAAAAAGTGTTCAAACGTGTAAAATAAACCAAAAAGCACTAGCACATCGCCCAAACGGGAGAATAAATAATTATAATCTGCCGCCGCATCAAAGAGTGTTTCCCCAGTTAAACGACCTAATTTATGAAGAAAGATAGAGGATTGAAATATCAGTAAAAGACCAACGGTAAAAAACGTGATGATAGTCAACGCTTTAAAGGCGCGCCTATGTACATGTCTAAAAAAAACTGTTGCAAAAAAGGCACCAAAAGCCGTATAGCCAAACCAAGGTATGATGGTAAATACCGAGCCATTTTCTTTAGTAATGTAGTTGGCAAAGAATAAAGGGGTATCAGGCAATAAAATGGTTCTGTATAAAGGTTCGGTCACAAAAATAACACAGCCTATAATAACCAATACAATGGATAAAATATAGGTGTTAGCCTTAAACACATAATATAAACCTACCATAAGGATGAGCGACAAACCAATGCACTGTAAAACATCAATAACTAAAAAGTAAGTATAAAATTTTCCTTGAAACCATCCATAAAAATCGACACGTAATGTATATCCAATAAATAGTAGCAATAAGCCCCTATAAAGTCCTTTACGGATTCGTGCTTTATCACTGCCTTTTTCTTTGGCTTTTAGCAATAAATACATGAAAACGAGTCCGGAAATAGTGAAAAAGGTTGGAGCCGTAACGCCTCTAAAATAGGACCAGATATTAAAAAAAATATTTGTAGGATCTCTATAGATGGGGTCTAAAAGCGTGTCAATAAAATGACCTTGTAGCATCATTAATATAGCAAAAGCTCTTACGGCATCAATAAAATAAAGACGATTAGAATGCAACAGGTTCAGGTTATAGTTTGACTGGTATAAAGATAGTTTTAAAAATTATTTGTAGCAAAATTATAATTTGCTGATTTTTAACAGATTTTAAAATTTGTCAATGATCGTTCTTTCTCAACTAAATAGCTTGGTCTCTTGCATGAACAATTTAATTTATATATTAGTGGACTAAAACTAAACTAGAATATGACTAAACAAGAAAAGGCAACCGCCTATTGGAAAGAGAATATTAAATATCTTTTCATTTTATTAACCATTTGGTTTTTGGTTTCTTATGGAGCCGGCATCTTATTTAAAGATGCGTTGGACACTATAAAAATAGCAGGCTTTAAACTCGGTTTTTGGTTTGCCCAACAAGGTTCTATGTATGTGTTTGTTATTTTAATTTTCGTGTATGTACGTATTATGAATAAACTTGATAAAAAATACGGCTATGACAACTAGTTTATTATTGGTAGAAGCCATCAGCGTTCAAAATTGGACCTATATTCTGGTTGGTTTAACATTTGCATTATACATAGGAATCGCCATTTGGTCCCGAGCAGGCTCTACCAGAGAGTTTTATGTTGCAGGCGGCGGTGTATCGCCATTAGCTAACGGTATGGCAACGGCGGCGGATTGGATGAGTGCGGCGTCGTTTATATCCATGGCTGGGATTATAAGTTTTGCCGGTTATGATGGTGCTGTATACCTAATGGGATGGACGGGAGGTTATGTGCTTTTGGCCTTATTATTAGCACCTTATTTGCGAAAGTTCGGAAAGTTTACAGTACCCGATTTTATTGGAGATCGCTATTATTCCAATACCGCTCGTATTGTGGCCGTATTTTGTGCGCTTATTGTGTCGTTTACCTATGTGGCTGGACAAATGCGTGGTGTGGGTATTGTGTTTTCACGTTTTTTGGAAGTTGATATCAATACAGGGGTTATTTTAGGAATGCTCATTGTATTATTTTATGCGGTTCTAGGTGGCATGAAAGGCATCACCTATACGCAAGTAGCACAGTATTGTGTGCTGATTTTTGCGTTTATGGTGCCTGCTATTTTTATCTCCATACAAATGACAGGAAACCCCATTCCGCAATTGGGTTTTGGAAGTACCTTGGCAGATGGTTCTGGAACCTATTTATTGGATAAATTGGATGGTTTAAGTACCGAACTTGGTTTTGCTGAATATACGCAAGGCTCAAAATCCGTGATAGATGTGTTTGCCATTACCTTGGCTTTAATGGTCGGTACCGCAGGTTTGCCACACGTTATTGTGCGCTTTTTTACAGTGAAGAATGTAAAAGATGCCCGTAAATCGGCTGGTCTAGCGTTATTGCTGATTGTTGTTCTATATACCACAGCCCCTGCCGTATCGGTGTTTGCAAGAACGAATTTGATTGAAACGGTTTCTAATAAAGAATATGCTAGCGTTCCTGAATGGTTCAAGAAATGGGAAAAAACGGGTCTAATTATATTTGATGACAAAAATAATGACGGACGCATTCAATACGTGGCTAATAAAGACCAAAACGAATTAACGGTCGATAACGACATCATGGTTTTGGCCAATCCAGAAATAGCTAAATTACCCAATTGGGTGATTGCCTTGGTAGCAGCTGGTGGCTTGGCGGCAGCACTTTCAACAGCGGCAGGTTTGCTTTTGGTGATTTCTTCTTCGGTGTCCCACGATTTAATCAAAAAAATAATCAATCCTAAAATTTCAGAAAAAGGCGAATTGGTTGCGGCGCGTTTATCGGCTGTTGGTGCGGTTTGTGTGGCGGGGTATTTTGGTATCAATCCACCTGGATTTGTTGCAGCGGTTGTGGCATTGGCATTCGGATTGGCAGCGGCATCGTTTTTCCCAGCCATAATTTTAGGTATTTTTTACAAGAGAATGAATAAAGAAGGTGCTATTGCTGGTATGGTGGTTGGTATCGTTGCCATGTTATTTTATATGATGAAATATAAATTAGGCTGGTTTGATGAGGTCCTTCCGGATAAAAGCGAATGGTGGTTTGGTATTTCGCCCGAAGGTTTTGGAAGTATTGCCATGATTTTAAATTTCATCGTATCCATCACCATCATGAAATTCACGCCAGAACCACCAAAGAATGTGCAGGCTATGGTCGAAAAAATCAGGATTCCGAGTGGCGCAGGAAAGGCAACGGGACATTAAACGGATGTCCTTATAAAAGATGCATCGACTAAACAAATAAACGATTAAACTAATCAACAGTATTAAAATGAGTAATTACCACATAAAACATTTAGAAGAATATTATCAAGTTTATAGAAAATCCGTAAGAGAGCCCGAAAATTTTTGGGAAGAAGTTGCTGAAGAACATTTTATGTGGCAAAAAAAATGGGATAATGTGCTCAGTTGGGATTTTAGTAAACCGGAAGTAAAATGGTTTGAAGGTGCTAAATTGAATATTACGGAAAATTGTATCGACAGACATTTAGCTACTCGTGGTGAAAAAACAGCCATTATTTTTGAACCTAACAGTCCCGATGAGCCTTCAGAACATATTACTTATAATCAGTTACACGAACGTGTTAATAAATTTGCCAATGTATTAAAAGCGGAGGGCATCAAAAAAGGAGATAGGGTTTGCATTTATTTGCCCATGATTCCAGAGTTGGCAATTTCGGTGTTGGCCTGCGCTAGAATCGGAGCCATACACTCGGTGGTATTCGCAGGGTTTTCCGCGACAGCCTTATCAACCAGAATAAATGATTCAGACTGTAAGATGGTCATTACCAGCGATGGTTCGTATCGTGGCGAAAAATCCATTGACTTAAAAGGCATTGTGGATGATGCTTTGGAAGATTGTGAGTGCGTAAAAACCGTTTTGGTTGCCAAAAGAATTCATTCTAACATCGACATGAAAACGGGTCGTGACAAGTGGTTACAACCTTTGTTGGATGATGCTTCCGATGTTTGTAAAGCTGAAATCATGGATGCGGAAGATCCTTTGTTTATTTTATATACATCGGGTTCAACCGGAAAACCAAAAGGCATGGTGCATACTACGGCGGGTTATATGGTGTTTACGGCTTATACCTTTAAAAATGTGTTTCAATATAGGGATGGTGATATTTATTGGTGTACGGCGGATATTGGTTGGATTACAGGACACAGTTATATTGTGTACGGACCTTTAGCCAATGGTGCTACCACCATCATGTTTGAAGGGGTGCCACATTACCCGGATTTCGGACGCTTTTGGAAAATCATTGAAAAGCATAAAGTGACCCAATTTTATACGGCACCTACGGCCATTCGTGCCTTAGCAAAGCAAGGAGCGGAATTGGTTGACCAATATGATGTATCCTCCCTTAAAGTATTGGGCTCTGTTGGTGAACCCATTAATGAAGAAGCTTGGCATTGGTATAATGATAATATTGGCAAAAAGAAGAGTCCGATTGTCGACACTTGGTGGCAGACAGAAACGGGTGGGATTATGATTTCTCCGATTCCGTTTGTAACGCCCACAAAACCAACTTACGCCACGCTTCCATTTCCTGGAATTCAACCTACTTTGATGGATGAAACAGGCGAGGAATTAAAAGGCAATCAGGTAGATGGCAGATTATGCATTAAGTTTCCTTGGCCGAGTATGGCACGAACCATTTGGGGCAATCATGAACGTTACAGGGAAACCTATTTTTCCACATTTGAAAATAAATATTTTACGGGTGATGGCGCTTTGCGTGATGAAGTCGGTTATTACAGAATCACAGGTCGCGTTGATGATGTGATTATTGTGTCTGGACATAATTTAGGAACGGCGCCGATTGAAGATGCTATTAACGAACATCCAGCGGTGGCGGAATCTGCCATTGTTGGCTTTCCACATGATATTAAAGGCAATGCACTTTACGGATTTGTTATTTTGAAAGATACAGGAGAATCACGTGTACATGATAACTTGCGTAAAGAAATCAACCAAATCATATCAGAACATATCGGACCGATTGCCAAATTGGATAAAATTCAGTTTACAAGTGGTTTGCCAAAAACACGTTCAGGAAAAATCATGCGCCGTATTTTACGTAAGATAGCTTGCAAGGATATTTCTAATTTAGGGGATACGAGTACCTTGTTGAATCCGGAAGTGGTTCAGGAGATTATTGATAATGCTTTGTGAAAAATATACGTCCTAATAATCTAAAGAAGAAATCATGAAAAAATTAATTTTATTATTTGGCTTAATTTTTATGATGCATGTATCTTATGGACAAGAATCTACAGATGTTATGACGAATGAATTTTTTAAAAAGTATGAAAACGATACAAATGCAGCATTTGATTATATTTTTGGAACGAACAAATGGATGGGGGAAAATAAAGATGGAACAGAAAAAGTTAAATTTCAGATTAGAGAATATGCTAATTTAATGGGTGAATATATTGGATTTGAAAAATTAACTGAAAAATCTCTTGGTGAAAGTTTAAAAATATCTATTTATTTGGTGAAATATGACAGACAACCTTTAAGATTTATTTTCAAATATTACAAGGCAAAAGACAAATGGATGCTATTTAATTTAAAATTTGATGATAAAATTGATGATGAACTTGATGAGATTATGAAATATGATTATTTAAATGGAAATTAAATCTAGTAATTTGGGATATTTTATATAACTGATTCTAATTTATTGCATACTATCATAATTTTATTATTGTCAACATCCGTCGTAAAAAACAAATACACATCCCCACCATCTTTAATGCCCAGTTTTTTTCGAATTTGCTCAACCGTTTCCGGAAAGTTTCTGGTGGTAATGTTGGCTTTGGCGATTCCTAATTGTTTCAATTCTTTTTTGTTGTAAGGAATGGTGTTTTCGATTTTAAAACGTCTTCCCGGAAACGGAATCAGTGATTCACTGGTATATAAATGGGAATGTTTATGAAGTTTAAAAATTGATAGCTTCTCTGAAACAGTATTGAAGGCCCCAGCTTTTAAAATAGCGGCGTTGGGTTCGTATAAATAGGTAAGTGGTTGGCTGTATTGTGATTCTAATGATTTTTCATCTTTCAATTGAAATTCAAAATAATCGTCCTCGCCATGTTTTAAATTGATGGTTTTTATATGTATGTCTCCGGTAAAACCATCTTCCAAAATCCAAAGCAATTCCTTAACGTCGTTATTGACGGCCACCACATGAATGGTTTTAACGAACTGTAATTCGCCAATACCTACTGTGATGTCAAGCAGTGGCGATGTTTTAATCATAATATTTTTTGAATGCTGAAAAAGTAACTCTAAATGCTCAGGAACATTGGGCAAACAATCATTTAAAAAGAAGACTTTGCCTTTGCTATCGTGACGTCTGGATGGGTCTATGTAAATCCAGTCCAATGTTTCATTGGTATTTTTCAAATACTCCAAACCATCCGTATGTATGGTTTTAATATTCGAAATATGTAGTTGTTTGTAATTGTGGTTAACGATTTCCGATAGGTGTTTGTCAATCTCACAATGCATCACCAAATCAAATTGTTTTGAGAAATAATAACAATCGACACCAAAACCGCCCGTTACGTCAATTATGCTTTTCCCATGCATCAAACTAGCTTTATAGTCTGCCGTAGTTTCAGAAGACGTTTGCTCAATATTTAATTTATTGGGATAATAAATAAGTGGTGTATTGAACCAAGTGGGCAATTTTTTTTCGCACTTGACTTTGGCTTCTATTTGCTCGATGAGTTCTTTGGTAGTAACGGCATCAAAAGAAGTTCCTTTTAATACGATTTCAGAAATATTCGACTGTAAATGATTATTTATAAAATTCTGTATATCAGTATTTAAAATAGCTGTATTCAAAGTAAAACTAAAGGTCCTTAGTAAGCTTTTTAACAATCTTGTTT
>NCDW01000272.1 GCA_002280395.1 Flavobacteriales bacterium 32-35-8 | reverse complement strand
ATTACACTTATCTTTAGATTTTAAAACACCTAATATGGCATACAAATTAACAGCGTAAATTCAATTTTAACCTGTAGCCATATTTCAGGACAAGACATTTTGAGAAAATCCGTTATAAATTAAAATATTATACTTATCTTTGACGTTAGTAACGTAAAACAAACATATGATTATTTCCTTTGGCTCGAAAGAGACCGAACAGATTTGGAACGGAATCCGAATCAAGAAAATGCCGATTGAAATTCAGAACATTGGACGTCGGAAATTGAGAATGTTGAACAACTCGCAAGATATTGCCGACTTAAAAATTCCACCCTCAAACCGACTGGAAAAGTTGACTGGAAAATTAAACGAATTTTATAGCATTCGGATTAATAATCAATGGCGGATTATCTTCATTTGGGACAAAGGGAACGCAAGCGAGGTGGAAATAATTGATTATCATTAAAAAAATATAAAAATGGAAAAGTTAGCAAATGTACATCCTGGAGAAATCTTGAATTACGAATTTCTTGAGCCATTGGAAATCACCGCATACCGACTTTCCAAGGACTTGAAGATTCCGCAAACTCGAATTTCGGAAATCATAAAAGGAAATCGCCGAATTACCGCGGACACAGCTTTGCGTTTGAGCAAATATTTTGGAAATTCCGCAAAATTCTGGCTCGGACTTCAAGACGATTATGACATTGAAGAGGAAAAAGAATCGAAAGAATCGGAACTGAACGAAATAAAACACTACGAAAATAAAAACGTTGCCTAACAAAGCCGTATAAAAAATTGCTAGTTTTAGCTAATACAAAGTTGGTTGCCTGTTTGCTGGCTTCCGATTTTCCTTCGGAAAATCCTCGCTCACAAACACGCAACTTTCCTTATACATAAACGTTACCAAAAAATTTGAATGAATAGAATAGTTATTGCAAGCTTTATAATACTATTAGCTTTTGGTTGTAGCGTACAAAAAAATACTACATCAAATCACAGGATTTTAAAGACAAGAAAATCGTATTTTCTTTAGAAGAAGGGTCTAGTTACCAAAAAGTCAAAAAATTTGGAGAACATATAGGGAACTCCAAAGACCCTAATATTCAATATGTTTTAAAAGAATCTATAGAAGAGTTAGCTATTGAAACCAAAACAAACATGGTATATAGCCCTAGTTTTGTTTTTCCAGCTGATTCTTTAATTCCAGTTATTGTTAGCATCAAAAATATAGATTGGATATTTAATGAGACTAAAGCAACAATGAATGTAAACATTGAATATAAACTACAGAATGATAAGATTATTACTATTGTAGGAACCCATAAATACAAAATATTTTTCGCAGGAACTAAATCTGGGAATCTTAGAAAAGCTTTGAAAGATGGTCATAAACAATTTCTATCTACTCTTTAATAGAAATAAAAAACTTTTGGTAGCCGTGTATAAAAATTGCTAGTTTTAACTGCTTTGCCAATGTTTAATGCTTCAAGAATTGCTATTTTTTGAGTATTTCAAAACGACGCCTCCTGTAGATAGTGGCTGTGTGGATACGAGAGATAAGGTCTTAGAAGGCATGCCTTTTTTGAAAAGTGGTCGTCCACTACCTAAAATAACTGGAGCGATGCCAATACGGTATTCGTCGAATAAGTCGCCATTAATAAAAGTCTCCGATAGGTTTGCACTACCAAAAACATACAAATCTTTTCCTCCTTGCTGTTTTAGTTTCCGAATTTCTTCTGAAGCATTTTCGCTAATGATGGTCGTGTTATGCCAATCAGCCGATTTCAAGGTCTTAGAAAAAACGAGTTTTGGGATGTTATTCATCAGTTTCGCAACTTCTTGTTCTGAAGTGTCCGCTTCTGCGTTTGTCCAATAGGCAGCCATGCCTTCATAAGTCACGCGTCCAAACACCAGATAGTCCGCAGATTGTAACTGCTCCAGACTTAATGTTTCCAATTCTGGTCCCCAAATAGTATGGTGAAAAGATAAATCCCAGTTTTGATGCCCTTCAAAATAGCCATCCAGGGTCATGACGTTCCACATTATAAGTTTTCTCATCCCTTTTTATTTTTTGCAATTATATCCATTAAGCTGACGCATAAATAGTTATAAGTATAAATATACATTTTTACCATTATGAATAACTGTTAACAGGACTTTTTAGTGATACAAAAAGCATGAATATTTAAAAATTCAGGAAACGCCATAAAACACGAAAACCCCACTAATAGTGAGGTTTTCATGGTGAGCCCTAAAGGATTCGAACCTTTGACCGCCTCCTTAGAAGGGAGGTGCTATAATATAAAAAAACAAAAACCATATTTGATAATATGTCTATATATTATTTATTTGAAATATCTTAAGGAGCTAAATGGAGAGTCTATTTAATTTACTTATTCCTTTTTATAACTATCTCGGGATTTCTATGTGTATGCAAAACTCCAAAAATGATGATTAGCTTTTGTTCCTCGTCAACCAGATAAAAAATGGCGTAGGGGAAACGAGTTATTAAAGATTGTCTCAACTCATTGTGTTTGCGCTGGTAGTGCTCGGGATATTTCCCTATATAATCAATTTCTTTATTGACTTCTGCTTTAAATTCTTCGGCTAATAGAGGATTTTTAGCATGATACCATTTTTTTGCATTTTGCAAATCTATATGTACAATCGGTAATAGCTTGATTTTATAACTCACTACCAATCGTTCTTTATATCATTCCAATCCAAAACATCGTCAGGATTGTTTTTGTAACTTTCTAAACGGTTATCTAGTTCTTTTTTGTTATGTATAGAGATTTCTTGATGTGCTTCTTTTTCTTGTTTCAAAACACGTTCTAAAGTATCAATGATACTTTCCCTATCAACACTAAATAGTTCTTGTATAAAATGATATTTCCTTGCTTCTAAATCCATGTTATTATTTTTTATACTATTGTAAAGATACAATTTCTGTTC
>NCDW01000271.1 GCA_002280395.1 Flavobacteriales bacterium 32-35-8 | reverse complement strand
GTCAGCAATAAATCCAAGAGCATCATGATACGTAAGGTTCCAGTTTCTACAATTATGACCCAGAGTGTTATTTTCTTGAAAAAAGAAGACAGTCTTGAAGATGCAAAATACTTATTCAAGATTCACCATATTAGGCATATACCTATTGTGTATGATAAATCCATAATAGGAATGCTTAGTAAAACGGATTTACAACGTATTGGATTGTGGGATGATGAGGTTGATAATGACTCCATTAATACATTGGTTAGATCTTATACAACCATTGAAGAAGTGATGACCCAAAAATTAGCGTCTGTGTCCTCATCAACTTCGGTTAAAAAAGTAGCTGAAATTTTTGCTAAGGAAGAATTTCATGCGTTGCCTATTGTGGATAATAATATTTTGATAGGCATTGTAACAACAACGGATTTAATTAATTTCCTATTAAGACAATTTTAGGAATTCGTTATTGTTTTTAATGCTTTGATGGTTTCAAGTGGGTGCTCACTTTTAAATACAAAACTACCAGCAACCAAAACATCTGCACCAGCATCGATAAGCATTTTCGCATTAGTGGCACTTACGCCACCATCTATTTCTATAAGTGTTTTTGCGTCTTTACGTATGATTAATTCCTTAAGTGCTTTTATTTTATTATACGTATTTTCAATAAAAATTTGTCCGCCAAAACCAGGGTTAACACTCATGATAAGTACTATATCAATATCATTTATAACATCTTCTAAAAGAGCTATGCTTGTATGCGGATTTAATGCCACGCCAGCTTTCATGCCTTCAGCTTTTATGGCTTGTAATGTTCTATGCAAATGTGTACACGCTTCATAATGAACCGTTAAATTATGAGTGCCTAATTTTTTGAAAGTATGAATGTATTTATCTGGTTCAACAATCATTAAATGAACATCAACCGTTTTTTTAGTGTGTTTTGTAATAGACTCAAGTACGGGCATACCATAAGAAATATTAGGTACAAATACACCGTCCATCACATCAATATGAAACCAATCGGCCTCACTTTGGTTTACCATTTCTATATCGCGTTGAAGATTTGCAAAATCTGCTGCAAGCAATGAAGGTGCTATTAGTTTAGAGCCCATTATGTGGAATTATTGGTTTATTTCTGCAAATATAGAAAAGTCTTTTGGAAGTCTCTTTCGTTTGGAATAGGATTTAAGAATGTGCTAAAAAGCGAACCCACGGTAATCAGCCGTGGGTTCTTTCATCAATCAAAAAACGAACAGTTATGTTGTAACTGTTTGTAACTGTAATTTAGTCGTAATTCTGTGTAATTACTAACCTAAATATGTTTTTAATATTTTACTTCTAGATGTATGTTTTAATCTGCGAATGGCTTTTTCTTTAATTTGTCGAACACGCTCACGAGTTAAATCAAACGTTTCACCAATTTCTTCTAAAGTCATTGGGTGTTGGTTTCCTAAACCAAAATATAAACGAATCACATCAGCTTCACGAGGTGTTAAAGTTTCCAAAGCACGCTCGATTTCAGTGCGTAAAGATTCGTGTAATAATTCTCTATCTGGGTTTGGCGATTCACCACTATTTAATACATCATATAAATTTGAATCTTCACCTTCAACTAAAGGTGCGTCCATACTTACGTGGCGCCCCGAGTTTTTCATAGACTCTTTAACATCGTTAATAGTCATATCCAACTCTTTGGCAATTTCTTCAGCACTTGGCGGACGCTCATGGCTTTGCTCTAAAAACGCAAATGTTTTATTGATTTTGTTAATAGAACCAATTTTGTTTAATGGCAAACGTACAATACGTGATTGTTCAGCCAAAGCTTGAAGAATCGATTGACGAATCCACCAAACAGCGTATGAAATAAATTTAAAACCACGAGTTTCATCAAAACGTTGTGCCGCTTTAATTAAACCTAAATTACCTTCATTAATTAAATCTGGTAATGTTAAACCTTGGTTTTGATATTGCTTAGCTACCGATACAACGAAACGTAAATTAGCCTTAGTCAACTTTTCTAAAGCCGCTTGATCGCCAGCTTTAATGCGTTGTGCCAATTCTACTTCTTCGTCTGCGGTAATTAAGTCAACTTTTCCAATTTCTTGAAGATATTTATCTAACGAAGCGGTTTCCCTATTGGTAACCTGTTTCGTAATTTTAAGTTGTCTCATCTAAAGTTCTCCTGTGTTTTTAAGAATGAATACTGTTATTCAGTAGTTATACGTATAAACAACAAATAATGTTACAGGAAATTAAATTTTAATTATTTTTTTGCAAGTTATGCGCTTGAATCATTCAAAATCAAAGGCATCATTATCAATAATAATGCGTTCTCGCAATCTATTTATTTTTTGAATCATTCGGTTAAAAAATAAAGACCGGTCTTTTTCTCCTGCATTTACCAAAAGTTTGGAAATACTCATTTGTTTTTCAAAAAACTCATACATAAGCTCACAGGTAGGTTGGTGTTCTATTTTAAAATAACTTATAACTGTAAACGGTGTGAAAAATACTTTTTGATAGGGTGTTTTAACCATAATAGTGTTGCTCATGGTATGAATATCGTTAATGTATAAGTTGTAAATGGCTTTATTTTCTGAACCAACGAGAGATTGTTGTATGGCTTGTTTTTCAATAAGCCGAACCACATCTTCAATATCATTACATATTGTTAAGGCCAATTCTTTAGATAATGCTCCTGATTCAAAATAATAAAGAACCTGTTGTAATGAACCGTTTATGGTCGTATTATTCCAAATTTCGGTAATGTTGATGTCTTTATAAACTTGTCCTAATTTAAAAGCGCTTTCAAGTAAAGATTCAGGAATATTTTTTATAAAGTCATCAAAACTGATTTTGTTTCTGGTCATATTAGAATCTACATCCTTTAACCAAACATACATTTTATATCGTGATAAAAATGAATCTTTAAGCGTATGGAAAAGAGGAATGTCTTTAGCAGAATAA
>NCDW01000270.1 GCA_002280395.1 Flavobacteriales bacterium 32-35-8 | reverse complement strand
ATGAATATTGTAATAGATGCCGTAATCAAAGAATTTAGGATAGATGCCAATATTCCTTTAACCAAAAATCATGAATTAGGCATTACTTTAAGAAGCTATCTTATTACCAAGGGGAAACACCCATTCTCTCTTTTTACTTCGGATGAAAGTATTGAATGGTTTCACTCAAATATTTTTGGTGGTGAAGACCCTTATGGAAGGCGTTATTACGGATTAAACCAAATGCATTTTAAATATACCGATAGAAATGGAAAGGTGCTTCAACTTAACAATAATGATTTCTTTATTGGCGGTATCGAGTTAAATCATTTTTATTATCCTTCATTCTTAAAAAATGACAAAAGACATTTATATGCTAATTTTGGAAACCATCTAGGAATAAACACTAGTAAATTTAATGCTTCTTTAGATTTTGGTATCTCAGCCAATGTGGTTAAAAATATCGTTCTTAAAAATAAAAATGAATTTTATATAGGAATGGGTTCAAGCCTATTACGTAAAAACCTCATCAATTTTAAAGATGCCATCGATTTAGGCAACAACCCTTATTTAGCAAGCCTTCAAAGTGAGATTGAGTTTACCAAATACACTAAAAAAATGAATTATCACGCCTCTGGCATTAACCACCACATTCAATCTAGATATAACAAGTTTGAGGAAACAGATTATTATGTATTTAAAGGAAAATGGAAAGAAATTAACGGCGGTTGGCATAATGGATTTTATACACTTTACACGGCATTATCAGATTGGACTTTTATCTATACCTATGGCCGCCCTCAATACAAAGTATCTGCTTATTTTAAAGAGGACTTTAAAGTAAATAACGCCCCAGACTTTCAAACGGGGCTGAGTTTACAAATTCCATTACAACCATAACTCACTCACTTTAAAAAACTTAACTCTGTTAATTTAGAGTTAAAAAAAGCATCCTCATTAAACTATTATAATTTCCTAAAGTCTTAATAGCAAACAAACCCATAATACTATAACACATGAAAAAATTATTATTAGTTGCCCTTGCTTTAATCTCTGTAGAACCACCTGGTCGAATATATTTATCGTTTCGTTTAATCATCGTAACAAAAGCAGATTTCGGAAAATTTAAATCAATAATTCTTTTGTCAATAGCATAAAAATTAGGTAAAATTTCGATTTCCTGTAAGGCCGATTTTGGAAGGTTTAAAATTATTTTTTCGGTTTCAGATAAAGGTTTTACTTCTTCAGGAAGTGCTACGTGGAGCCATTTGGCCACAACAGACAAAGTTGTCCCTTGAATTATTATTGATGTGACAGAGATGAAAAACACAATATTGAAAATCACATTTGCTTTTTCAATTCCAGCCAATAATGGATAAGTGGCAAAAACGATAGGAACAGCACCACGCAAACCAACCCATGATATGTATAAACGTCTTCGGAATTGCATTTTGAAAAACATTAAACTAATTAAAACACCTATGGGTCTGGCAACAAGAATTAGAAATAATGATATAAGTAAACCAATGCCCATGTGAGGAAAGACTTGAGAAGGGAATACAAGTAAGCCTAAAGTAAGAAATAAAACAATTTGCATAAGCCAAGCTAGACCGTCATACATTTTAAAAATGGTTTTTTTATGTATCAAGTCTTGATTGCCCAAATAAACGGCACAAATATATATAGCAAGAAAGCCGTTACCGCCAAGAAAGTCTGTTGCAGAAAATGTAATAAACATTAGCGCAATGAGCAAAGCAGGATAAAGACCTTCATAATCAAGTTTAATTTTGTTGATAATCAATTTGCTTAGCTTACCAAAAATAAATCCCGCAATTGCACCTAAAAACATCTGTTTAAAAAATAACGGAATAATAGAAAATAAGCTTTGATCTTGGTTTGTTACTAAACTCAAAAAAGCAATAGTCAACACATAGGCCATGGGATCGTTACTTCCACTTTCTAGCTCTAAAGAAGGGCGTAAGTTGCTTTTTAAGGCAAGGCTTTTTGAACGTAAAATTGAAAATACGGCAGCTGCATCTGTAGAAGATACAATAGAACCCAATAACAGACTTTCATAGATGGTAAAATCGGTAATAAACCAAACAAATGTTCCAAGCGAAACAGCTGTCAATAATACGCCTAAAGTTGATAAAACTAGTCCTTCCTTAAGTATTGGTTTTACAGAAGTCCAATTGGTATCAAGTCCTCCTGAGAACAAAATGAAATTAAGCGAAATAATACCTATGAATTGAGCAGTTTCGGGATTGTCAAAATGAATGCCACCAAGACCTTCCGAACCTGCTAATATTCCTATTGCTAAAAAAAGTAATAAAGTAGGAACCCCAAATTTATAAGAGGTTTTTCCAGCTATAATACTTAAAAGAAGTAATAAAGAACCAATTAATAATATGTTTTCAATAGTTAAATTCATTTATCGCCCTGTTTTTCTACTAAAATACTTAAAAATAGTAATATTATGGAGATACAAGAGCATCTTTTAACTTTAAAATTAAGTAAAAATCTTAGTAATACTGTTTTGTGAGCAAGACCAACTATTTTAATGTTAAGGATTGCTTTATTAAGTTTTAGTTTTTTATAGATTTTAAAGAGAATTTCGTTTGAGATTTTTTTGAGCTCCTTTGATATTTATTGGAAGCGAATGCCAAAAGGTTTGTCTTACTGTAATTAGTTGAAGGTAAATACAATACACAAAAAAAAACGGCTAAAGATTGCTCTGTAGCCGTTTGTGTATTGCGTTTTGAAAGTTTATCCTAAAAACGCTTTCAATTCCTCATACGTTTTAATTTTAGTACTTACTTTTTCTTTGTTCAGTACGCTTTCAATTTGAGTTGGAATAGGCAATGTTACTCCTAAAGCCGGTTCTACTACATCTAAAAACTTGATAGGATGAGCGGTTTCTAAGAAAACACCAAGGGCATTTGGGTAATTTTCTAGCTCTTTTTTCAAACCTAAATAACCTACTGCT
>NCDW01000269.1 GCA_002280395.1 Flavobacteriales bacterium 32-35-8 | reverse complement strand
TTTTAACGCTTCTTTTATTTGTTCTGGGTTTAACCAAGCAACTTTAGTGATTCCTTCAAATTCTTGGGCATATAAATTGCCCGAAAAACTCGTTTTCATCTCAAACCAATAGGTTATTTTTAGCTTGTAGCGTCCGTTTCGTTTAAAAATGTGATAGGTGGTTTCCAATGGCTTTGTTATTTCCAGTCCAGCAACACCGGTTTCTTCCATCACTTCACGTATGGCGGTTTCTTCAATACTTTCAACGCCTTCAATTTTACCTTTAGGCAAATCCCATTTATCATTTCTGTAAATAAACAAAACATCGCCTTTATCATTATAAACCTTGCCACCACCAGCTATAACATTTGGCAATTTTTTCAAGAATTTTTTCAGCAATTTATCCTCATTTTTATGAATAAACCGTGCTTCTTGCAAGTCTGTTGTATTAAGCTCTCTTATAACCTTATTTAACTTAACAAGCTTGAGGTTGAAGTTTTTGAAGTACGTTTCGGGTTCTTCAATTGTGGTTAAAACAATGGGCTTATCATTAACAAAAACTTTATACATGCTTTGTGTTTAACAAATTCAACTTTTGTAAAAATATCATTTTTCATTTCAAATCAACAAAACTTAAAAAAAATATTTTGTTCATAACTTACTTATATGTGAAATTAAATTTATGTGTATTTTTACGACTATGATTTTTAACAAAGAAACAGCCAGAAAAACAGCTGAGGTATTATTGCAGATTAATGCCATAAAACTTAGCCCTAAAAAGCCTTTCACATGGGCTTCAGGATGGAAATCTCCCATATATTGCGATAATCGAATCATATTATCGTTTCCTCCCATTCGAAATTATATTCGCGAAACCATGAGCCATCAAATTGAAAAACAATTTGGCAAGCCAGATGTGATTGCTGGCGTTGCTACAGGAGCTATTGGTATTGGCATGTTGGTTGCAGAATATATGGGATTGCCCTTTATTTATGTAAGGCCAGAAGCCAAAGGTCATGGAAGACAAAACCAGATTGAAGGGTTTATTGAAAAAGGACAAAATGTAGTGGTAGTTGAAGATTTAATCAGCACCGGGAAAAGCAGTTTAAATGCCGTTATGGCTTTGAAAGAAGCAAAAATTAATGTAAAAGGCATGATTGCTATTTTTACCTACGGATTTGATGTGGCTACTGAAAATTTCAAAAAAGAAAACGTCAACCTTTACACATTAAGCAATTACGAAAGCTTGCTTGATCAGGCCTTGGCAACAAAATATATTTCTGAAAAAGAATTAAAAACTTTATCGGAATGGAATGCCAACCCAAGTGAATGGGATATAAAATAAAAGTATGTTGTTCAGTTGTTTGTTGTTTAGTCGAAAACAATATCAATCAACTTAACAGCTTAACGACAAACATCTAAACAACATCATGAATTTAGAATCGCCTAAAGTAACTATTGGAAAATCATCAGACGATGTTTTTAATTTCTTATCAAACATCAAGAATTTTGAGTCTTTAATGCCCGAAAGCATCAGCAAATTCGAGGTTTTAAGCGATGATACTTTTGTGTTCGCCTTAAAAGGGATGCCGGAAATAATTCTTAAAAAGAAAGAAGTGATTGCTCCAAATAAAATTGTTTTGGGAGCCGCTGGCGGCAAATTGGACTTTTCATTAACAGCAAATATTGATACGATTTCTGAAACCTCGAGTGACGTTCAATTGCACTTTAATGGTGATTTCAATCCCATGATGGCCATGATGATAAAAGGCCCTATTGGGAAATTCATTGAAACACTGGCCACAAGCATTCCAAAAGCCATTTAATACATAAGAGTAATATCTTTCAAATCGAATTCCTTTATAATATCGTCTTCAAGAAGCACTTGAAGGCTTCCAAATAAAGTCACGCTTTTAATATATCCAGAAAATACCAACCCTTCACTATCTTTAAATGTGGAGGGTTTATCTTTTCTAAAAAGATACGTTTCGTAATCCATTTTCAAAGTGCTATAATCACCTCTTTTTAAAATCTTAAAATAATGCTTTAAATTTTTTATGGTTTCAAATAGAACTTCATCCAAATCAAATACGCTTCCTGTTATCAATTTTAATGAAGATGCTTTTGGTAAATTATTGAATTCGGTCTGATTGACATTCAATCCTACACCAATAATGGTATTGCTTAAACTGTTCTGTTTTATGACATTTTCTATTAAAATACCGCAAATTTTTTTATCTTCTGACAAAATGTCGTTAGGCCATTTTATCGTTAACTTGGAAATTGAAAAACTTTGCAGTGTTTTCAAAATAGCCATAGATGTGACCATGCTAATTAGAAAAGGATATTCCACATGAAACTTTGAAGTATCCTTAAACACACTAAACATAAGGTTTTTTGAATTTTCTGAGCTCCAAATAGTTCCCATTTGGCCTCTCCCTTGTGTTTGGTATTCGGCCGTAACAATGGTATAATCTTCCAGATTTTCTTCATTACTCAGCCTTCGCATATAGCTATTCGTAGAATCGATGGCATTAAGTTTGATTGTACGCATTCAGAAGTTATTTTATTGAGATGAAATCTTATGATTATTTTAAAGTATAAAGAACTAAAAAAATAATAACTTTGCACAAATTAAATATAATTAATGGCGAAAAAAAATGTAAACGCAGACCAATTAATATCTACAATAATAAGTGGTATTGAAGACGTTAAGGGCAAGGAAATAAATATTTTAGACTTAAGAGATATAGAAAATACAGTTTGCGACTATTTTATAATTTGCGAAGGTACTTCAAATACGCAAGTTAACGCTATAGTAAATTCCATTCAAAAAAAAGTAAGCAAAGAACTCAAAGATCACCCATGGCAGAATATTGCTGTACATGTTTTTCAAAAACATATTAGGGAATATTATGATATCGAAGGTCTTTGGGGCGATGCAAAATCTACAGTAATACAAACCAGTTACTAAATAATTCATGGCAAACGATAAGAAAAACATAAAGGAAAACAAACCTAAATTCAATCCGTATTGGATTTATGGTATTGCACTAGCCATTTTTATTGGCTTTCAAATATTTAACAGCAGTGGTTATGAAGATGGCAGCAAAACCAACCCAACAGAATTTTTCAAGTTTGTTGAAAACGGCGATGTTGATAAAGTTGAGATTGTAAACCAAAAAATAGCAAAGGTTTATCTTACCAAAGAGGCTGAAGGAAAAGAAATCCATAAAAAATCCAAGCCAAACACAATGTTTCCCACGGCTACAAAACTGCCTAATTATAAGTTTGAGTTTGGTGAACTTGAAATTTTCCAGAATAAATTAAACAAGGTTATTGAGGATAACAATCTTAACCTAGAACCCGTATATATTACTGAAGAAAATCATTTAACTGATTTCCTTTTAGGTTTATTACCATTTATACTTCTTATTGGAGTTTGGATATTCATCATGCGACGTATGTCTGGTGGTGCTGGAGGTGGTGCTGGTGGACAGATTTTTAATATTGGAAAATCTAAAGCAAAACTTTTTGACCAAAATACTGAAGTAAAAACCACTTTCAAGGATGTTGCAGGTCTTGAAGGTGCCAAAGAAGAAGTACAGGAAATTGTAGACTTTCTTAAATTCCCTGAAAAATATACCACACTTGGCGGAAAAATTCCGAAAGGAGCCTTACTTGTGGGCCCTCCAGGAACCGGAAAAACCTTGTTGGCAAGAGCCGTAGCCGGTGAAGCAAAAGTACCTTTCTTCTCATTATCTGGCTCCGATTTCGTAGAAATGTTTGTGGGTGTAGGTGCTTCTAGGGTTCGGGATTTATTTAAACAGGCCAAAGAAAAATCGCCATCCATCATTTTTATTGATGAAATTGATGCCATTGGTCGTGCACGTGGAAAAAATGCCATGTCAGGCAGTAATGATGAACGTGAAAATACACTAAACCAGCTATTGACTGAAATGGATGGTTTTGGAACCAATACAAACGTGATTGTTCTTGCAGCTACCAACAGGGCAGATATTTTAGATAAAGCCTTAATGCGCGCTGGTCGTTTCGACAGACAAATTTTTGTTGATTTACCAGACATTAGAGAGCGAAAAGAAATTTTTGAGGTTCATTTAAGACCTCTTAAAAAAGAAAAAGATTTAGACCTAGATTTCTTATCAAGACAAACTCCTGGATTCTCTGGAGCCGATATTGCCAATGTTTGTAACGAAGCTGCTTTAATTGCTGCTAGAAATGGCAAAAAAGTGGTTGATAAGCAAGATTTTCTGGATGCTGTGGATAGAATTATAGGCGGTTTAGAAAAGAAAAATAAAATCATTACCCCAAGCGAAAAGAGAGCTGTTGCTTATCATGAAGCTGGGCATGCAACTGTTAGTTGGATGCTAGAGCATGCAGCGCCTTTGGTAAAGGTAACCATTGTACCTCGTGGGCGTTCTTTAGGGGCGGCTTGGTATTTACCAGAAGAACGCTTGATTGTGCATCCAGAACAAATGTTGGATGAAATGTGTGCTGCCCTTGGTGGACGAGCTGCCGAAAAAGTCATGTTCAACAAAATATCAACGGGAGCTTTAAGTGATTTGGAAAAAGTAACCAAACAAGCCAGAGCCATGGTGACCATTTATGGCTTAAGTGATAAAGTTGGAAATTTAACCTATTACGATTCATCTGGACAGAATGAATATGGTTTTACGAAACCTTACAGTGAAAAGACTGCCGAATTAATCGATAAAGAGATTTCCGATATTATTGAAAATCAGTACCAAAGAGCTATAAAATTGCTTGAAGACAACAAAGACAAATTGATTGAATTAGCCGAAGTGCTTCTTGAAAAAGAAGTTATTTTTAAAGACAATCTTGAAAAAATATTTGGAAGCCGCCCTTTTATTGTTGAAGACAGAGAAGGTC
>NCDW01000028.1 GCA_002280395.1 Flavobacteriales bacterium 32-35-8 | reverse complement strand
AGAATCTTTATAAGGTTAAAAAATATTTTACATTGCGAATGGCATCTGATAATAAAAATCAATAAAATAATCAGATGAAAATTAAGATTCAAAAAAAGCTATAGGTTTCAAATAAAATCATTTGTCTTTTTAGAATTTAACGATAATAAATTATAAAAATATTTAAACAGATGAAGCATAACGTTCTTTTTTTATTGACATTAGTTCTCATGTGTAGCTTGTATTCTAATGCGCAACGTGGCGTAAGAATCGCTTATATTGATACCGAATATATTCTAGAAAATGTACCGGAATACCAAGAATCCATGGTACAACTTGATAACAAAGCCCAAGATTGGAAAAATGAAATTCAAACTAAACTTTTGGCTATTGAACAAAAACGGAAAGATTTAAGCAACGAAAAAGCATTGTTAACAAAAGAGCTTATAGATGAACGCGAAGAAGATATTGCTTTTGAGGAAAATGAAATATTAGATTATCAACAAAAGCGATTTGGCCCCAATGGCGATTTAATGATTCAAAAAAAGCAATTGATGCAACCCATTCAGGATCAGGTTTTTTCAGCAGTACAAGATTTAGCTGCTAGCAGAAAATACGATTTCATTTTTGATAAATCATCGGATGCTATGATGCTGTATTCGGCAAAACAGTTTGATTTAAGTGAACAGGTTCTAAGAAGTATTACAAGAGCATCAAAACGAACTCAGGCAGAAACTAAAGCCGAGCAAAGAGCCGCTGAGGAAGAAGAATTAATCCCTGAGATAAATGAAGAACTGGAAGCACGGGAACAAGCATTGGAAGAAAAGAAAGCCGAACGTGAAAGTGCCATAGAAAAACGTAGACAAGAAATTTTAGAGGCTCGTGAAGCCAAGCAAAAGGAAGCAGAAGCAAAGCGTCAACAAATTTTAGTAGAGCGTGAAAAAGCTAAACAAGAAAAGTTGGATGCTAGAAGCACCAGTGCAACAAGCTCTGTAAATAATAATGAAACAACTAATGCTTCTACCGATGCAAAGCAAACAGAAACCAAAACAAGAGAACAACTTATTGAAGAAAATAGATTGAAAAAATTGGCTGAAAGAGAAGCCAGAATCAAAGAGCTAGAAGCTAAAAAGAAACAAATTTTAGAAGACAGACAAAAAACAAAAGACAGTACAAACAATAATTAATAATTTATAACACATTAAAATACACTTAAAATGAAACAATTAAAAACCCTATTATTTGCAACCGTATTATGTATTGGAACCGTAAGTTTCACACAGGCCCAAAGCAAAGTTGCGCATATAAATACGAATGATTTAATTACTGCCATGCCAGAGATGAAAGCCGCTCAAGCTGAACTTGAAACTCTTTCAAAAACATTTCAAACAGATTTGCAGGCCTTAGGTACCGAATTACAAAAAAAATCGGAGCAATACAATGCTGAAGCTGCTACGAAAACTCAAGAAGAGAATGCTAAAAGACAAGAAGAATTAATGACTATGGAGCAAAATGCCATTCAATTTAGAACTAAAGCACAACAAGAAATTGAAGAAAAAAGAGATGTTCTATTTAAACCCATTACCGAAAAAGCTAGAGCTGCTATCTTAAAAGTAGGAAGAGCCCAAGGTTTTGAGTATGTGTTGGATTCTTCAGCAGGCGTTACAATCGTAGCAGATGGTAAAGATTTAATCAATGATGTAAAAAAAGAATTAGGCATCTAATTTTAAATTTTATTCCTGCGAAGGCAGGAATCTTAAACAATATATTTGAAAAGCTGCTTTTAATTAAGTAGCTTTTTTATTTTTGTTAAACTATGAGTACACAACCTATTGGTATTTTTGATTCTGGTGTTGGAGGAACTTCCATTTGGAAAGAAATCCATAGGCTTTTGCCAAATGAAAACACCATATATTTAGCTGATAGTGCCAATGCGCCGTACGGATTAAAAGGAAAAAAAAGCATTATCAATTTAAGCATTAAAAATACAGAGTACTTAATTGATAAAGGTTGTAAAATTATTGTAGTAGCATGTAACACTGCCACAACAAATGCCATTCATGTTTTAAGGGAAACCTACGATATTCCTTTTATAGGTATCGAACCTGCCATTAAACCTGCTGCATTAAATACGCAAACTAAAGCCATAGGCATCTTAGCTACCAAAGGAACACTTACAAGCGACTTGTTCCATAAAACCACTAATTTATTCGCCAGCAATATTAAAGTGATAGAACGTATTGGCGAAGGTATTGTAGAGCTTATTGAAAGCGGACAATTAGATTCTGAAGATATGAAAGCGTTATTGAAAATCTATTTAAAACCAATGATAGCTGCCAATATAGATTATTTGGTTTTAGGTTGTACCCATTATCCCTATTTAATCCCAATATTGGTTGATTTGCTTCCAAATCATGTAAAAATAATAGATTCTGGTGAAGCTGTAGCAAGGCAAACCAAAGCTGTTTTAGAAAAAAATAATTTGCTTGATACACAAACAACGTATCCTATAAATCTGTTTTTTACTAACGGCAATCCAAAAGTGATGCAATCGCTCTTAGATTCTAAATTTAAAGTTGAGTATTTGGATTTTTAGTTGCTTGTGGATTCCTGCCAGTGCATGAATGACAAACAATTACTCTTTAAACCAACTTGAATATTTAATGTAATTATTGGCAATTCGGTCTATTTCCCCAGAAATAAGTTCTTTACTAATATCCTTCACTTTTTTTGCTGGCACACCAGCATAAATACTGCCCGCTTCTACTCTAGTATTTTTTGTAACCACGGCACCAGCCGCAATAATACTATTACTTTCAACAATGCAATCGTCCATAATAATACTGCCCATGCCTACCAAAACATTATCATGAATGGTACAACCATGTACAATGGCATTATGGCCAATAGAAACGTTATTGCCAATGTTTGTAGGAGACGTTAAATAAGTCGCGTGAATAACGGCACCGTCCTGAACATTTACTTTATTTCCCATTTTGATAAAGTGTACATCGCCACGAATCACAGCGTTAAACCATACACTGCATTGCGCTCCCATAACCACATCTCCAACTATGGTAGCGTTTTCGGCAATGTAACAATCTTCTGGTATTTGAGGGGATTTTCCGTTTACTGGTTTTATGATTGGCATATCGAATTCCTTTGAAAAAGGAATCTTATGATAGAATCAAAAATATCCTTTTTATGTTAATACTTTTATTTAACAGATTCCTGCCTGCGCAGGAATGACAATACTATTTAAAATAGTCTAATAACTCTGATTTTTTAGAAGCCGAAACCATGATTTCCTTTCCATTACTCAACACCACGCTTCCGCCTTTTCCTTTTAAATATTTAACCACTTCATTCACATTGATTAAATACGATTTATGTACACGTGCAAAATTACCACCATTTAAGGCATCTTCAAAATATTTAAGTGTTTTGCTTACCAATTTCTTTTTATTATTGGTTAAATAAATTTCAGTGTAATTATCGTCTGCTTTACAATATAAAATATCGGCTGTATTAATAACTTCAAAACCATCTTGAACCGGAAGGGTTATTTTACCATGTATAGCATTTGTCCTGGGAATTAATACGTGGTCTTGAAGGGCGTTTTCTTTGGTTTTAATTTCAGAAACATAATCAACCGCTTTAATAAGTTCGTCAATGGAGATAGGTTTCATTAAATAATAAGAAGCATGGGCATTTAATGCGTCCATAGCATAATGATTGTAAGCGGTAACAAAAACCGTTTCAAAGTTAATATCTTCAAGCTTATCCAATAAATCGAAAGCATTGCCATAAGGCATTTCAACATCAAGAAACACTAAATCCAAATCATTGTCATTTATCAAAATAAGTGCTTCATTAATATTGGCAGCTTCTCCTAAAACAGTCACATTCGGACAGTATTTTTCTAGATAATTCTTTAGAATGTTCCTACTGGTTTCTTCGTCTTCTACGATAATGGCGTTCAATTTCATGTTTAATCCTTTTTAAGTGTTACCATAACTTTAGTTCCTGTGTCTTGGTCATCTTGAAAATCTTCAATAAAAACATCTACTTTATCTTTATACATGGCATTTAAAATAGAAACCCGCTTTTTAATATTTCCCATACCTTTTGAATTTTGCTTTTGTTGATTTTCGGTCTTTAAAGCTTTCGATTGTTCCCTGCCTATACCATCATCTGCAATGGTAATGGTAATTTCATCATGTTGGGTTTGTGCAATTGAAATAGACAAATGTCCTTTATCCTTTTTATAACGCAATCCGTGCCAAACGGCATTCTCAATATACGGTTGCAATAACATGGGCGGAATCACAAAATCTTCAATGGTGATATTTTTGTCGACATCAATCGTGTAATCGAACTTATCCTTAAACCTAAAATGCTCCAACTTGGTATATAATTCCAAAAGTTCGATTTCTTTTTTTAATGGAATAAAATCTTCTTCACTATTTTCTAAAACGGCGCGCATCAACAATGAAAAATCTGAAAGGTATTTATTAGCCGTTCGTTCATCGTTAGATGCTATAAAACTATTAACGGAATTTAATGCATTAAAAATAAAATGCGGATTCATTTGGCTCCTCAACGTTTTTAAAGCAAGCAAATTATTTGCCAACCGTTGTTGCTTAATGTATTTAAACATAAAATAAGCGGTAAATAACAATAATAAAACGCCACCGATAAGCGAGTAAATAACAAGTTGTTGGCGTTTTGATTGTTCTATAGTGAGTTGGTATTTACTTTCAGAAAGTTCCCTATCGCTTTCCAAGCTTACAATCCTATTTTGTTTTGCTGCCAATTCTTTACTGAAACGGGCTGATTGCGAAATTTCCTGTTCTTTTTTAATATAAACCTTATCTACCAAATCGACATACTCTTGATAAACGCTCAATGCTTTTTCAAAATCGCCGGCATCTCTATACACATCAGAAAGTCTTCTAGTAGCATCTTTTTGCACGATAAGATCTTCCTTTTTATCAGCCTCAGCAATACTTTTTTCTAGAAACGGAATCGCATTTTGATAATCACCCTGCAAGGCATAAGCACTACCAATTTTATAGTTTTGTTTTTGCTGTGTTAAAGCACTTTCGTTGTCTATAATGTTTTCCTTTTTTTCACTTACTTTTTCAATGTCTTTTAAGGCTTCTTTTCTTAATTGAATTTCACTGGAATAATTACTAATGTTATTTTGGAAATCGGCTACTTTCACTTTTTCTTCAGCGGCTCTTTTTTTATTTTCGGTATTCGCTAATTTTAATGATCTGCCAAAATAATCTTTTGCTGCTTCGTTATTTCCACTAGCACTATAGGCTTCACCTATTTTGGAATTCAAATCGGTGATTTTTGCCGAAATTTTATTGGCTTCAGCTACTTTTAATCCTTCTTTATAAAAATCGATGGAAGCTTTATAGTTTTTTGTCAATAGATTGACATCGCCCAACCCTTCGTTTAGAGAAACCAATTGCCATTTTGAAAGGTCTTTTTTTGAAATACTATTATAGGTTTGAATACTTTCTTGGTAATTTTTATTGAACTGAAATGCCTTTGCTAGTTTCAATTTGGTTTCATTCGATGGAATATTTTGAATACTTATCCGATAATTCGAAACCGCCAAATCATATTGTTTCCAATACATGTAAATATCGCCAATAACATCATAAACCTCGGCATTTTCCTTTGCAGAACTGCTCTTTGCCAAAGCGTCGGTAATAAATTGCAAACTTTTTTTTGCATCCTTTTTTAAATAGGTTTCAGCTGAATCTACAAGCGATTTGAATACTTGAGTGTTTCTCGATTTGGAAGCTACATTTCTTCTAGAATCTTCCACACTGGTTGATTCCACCAAAACCATAATACGTTCATTATCTTGAATAGTATAATAAACCGTTTCAAAATCTTGGTGCTTTATTATAAGTTCATCCCCTTTTTTGACTTCAATTTTAAATTCACCAAAAACATCGGTTGTTGTGTAAGAACCGCCATTAACCTCAACGTTGGCGTTTTTAATGGGGTTACGTGTATCTTTTTCGGCAACTGAACCTCTTACCGTAAATTTTTCGACAGTATTAAAATTATTGTTTTGTGCCTGTAAAGTAGTACCAATGCACAACAGAAAAAAAACACTTAAGTATTTAGTAAATAACTTCATATAAAACTTAAAAGCAGATAAACTTACGCACTTTACTTGGCATAATAAAATGGTATTTTTATAATTTACTCATATTTAGATACTAAAAAGAGGACTTCACTCATTCATAAAGATGATTCACTCAACAAAAGTTTTGTTTTACTCATTGTTCATTTTTTAAGAAAAAAGTTGCTCTTAGATTTAGAGTAATAAAATATATTATGAAGATTTAACTTAAATCTAAAATCAATTACTGTAAAAGCTACCGTATTAAACCGATTTGCCCCAAATTGAATAATAAAGCAAAACCCCGAGATTATCGGGGTTTTGTTTATACTTTCTTTACATATTTGGTAATAATCACAATTTGCTGCCCGTCCACCTTTCCTTCAATATATTCCGCATTTTCATGGTCTAAACGAATGTTTCTAACAGCCGTACCTTGTTTAGCAACCATACTGGAACCCTTAACTTTTAAATCTTTTATCAAAACCACAGAGTTTCCTGTTTCCAAAATAACACCGTTCACATCTCTGTGAATGATTTTTTCGCTATCATCCAAACCTTCATTTGTGGCTTTTGCAAAAGCTAGTGTTTCATCATCTAAATACAACATATCCAGTAAATCTTGCGACCAACCTTCGGTTTTCAAACGAGATAAAAGTCTCCAAACCACAACTTGTACTGCTCTATGTTCGCTCCACATACTATCATTTAGGCATCTCCAGTGGTTTACATCCATTTCTTGGCTGCCTTCTATTTGACTTAAACAAGTTGAACAAACCAGAAGGCTATTATCAACGGATTCATTTGTTGAAGGAGGAATAATATATGGCTTTAACTCATTTATTGAAGTGCATAACTCGCAAGTTGAATGACTTCTTATTTGTAATAATTGCAGCAGACTCATAATTAGTATTTATTGTTGCGAAAATACTGCTTTGAAATAAAAAGGATGCCAAATGGCATCCTTTTTATTTCAAATTTAAACCTTTATTTATTTAAACCTGAAATTACCGCATATACTTTATCTCCATGAACTCCAGTAAAGTATTTGTTATATTTTTTGAAAAACTCTTTTCCTGCATTTTCATCTGCCCAATGCTCATTCATTAATTCACGATTTCTATCATTCATTTTAGCTAAACTCTCAAAAGAATCTACAAAGATAGCTTCAATAAATTCAGTACTGTTATGTCCCCAAAAATGGCGATGTGGATAATATCCTTTAATGTACTCGTTTTTATTAACAACATTATCAATTATTTCCTTTCTTAATTGTCCCATTTCGCCTTCTGGGCTATCTTCTGGATACGCTAAATAACTTGTTCTTACATAGAGCAATCATCTGTTGGGGTTTCTGTCACCATTTTTGTCCCTACAGCAACGCTATAAATTTCATCAGAGTGATTACTTGTGTAAAAGTCTCCTCGTTTTTTTAAAAATGCTTTTCTTGCTGTCTCGTCTGTCCATGCTTCTTTTTCAAGTTCTCCTGTTCTCACAGACGCTTTGTCTATATCTTCCCAACTGGAATACGTTTGAACATAAATTACATCTGTACTATTTTCAGTATAAAGATGTGTAAAAAAGGATGCTCCCATGACATATTCATTTTTCATGGTGACTTTGTCTAGATATTCTTTTTCCACATCATACCAATCGGCACCTGAATCATTTTCTAAATTAAAATGCATTGCGGTCACAGTATAATACATTGCGGTTCTTTCTTCTTGAGATAATACAGAAGAAGTACTTAAAAACAATAGCATTATAACTATTGCTGTAATAAATCGATTGGTTGTTTTCATAATCTGTTAAAATTAAAGTTAGTTATAATAGTTAAAATTAAATACTACTTCAAGATTTGGGGCAACCTCGATTATGCTAACAATAAATTATGGGGAGAGAGTTTCTGAATTAAGTAAATATACGAAAAATACTGACTTTCAGCAATTTAAATTTTTTATTTATGTAATGTATCTTTTAGCTTTTTGGGCATACTTTTAACAACCATATCATAAGAATGGTCTATGAGTTCTAAAATCAATTTTTGTGATAATTCGCCTTTGTGAATGTTTACGGTATTCCAATGCTTTTTATTCATGTGAAAACCGGGTTGTATGCTTTCATACTCTGCACGAAGTTCTTCGGAATAATCGGGGTCGGCTTTTAAATTAATAGTTGCATTTCCAGATTCCCAACTTTTTAATGATACCAATAAAAACATCTTTCCCAACACTTTAAACACCAAAGTATCTTCATCAAAAGGAAAATCTTCTGTGACACCTTTTTTGTTTAAACAGAATTGATAGAGTTGTTCGATGTTCATTTGCACAAAATTTGCTTGATAAATTTAAACAATAAACAATTCTGAAGCCATCCCGTCAACCAAAAATTTACCTTTTAGAGTTGCTTTTAATGCGCCTTCATCAACAACTAGCAACTTTTCATTAATTAAAATCTTATTTTCTAAAAATACTTTCCTATCCATTTGCAATTTGGGATGCCTTCTGTGTTTTTTACTGATAATTTATCTGGGAATGATGCCATGACATTTGGGTCTGTTTTGTAAATATGTTCAATGCTATATTCAATAAAATTAAATCCTGCTTTTAGGTTAATATTATAATTATAGACTATTTGGGCATTGCCTTCTTCAAACATTCTTGTTACGATACATTCGCCTTTAAATTGAAACGGCTTAGCTACATAAATCAACTCAAAATAAGAACCAATTACAGGTTCCATATAAGCTGGATCTTCAACCCAAGGCATTAAATTCTCATCTGAAACGGTAAAAATAACGCCCACATAACTGTCATCATTCGTCCAAAGCGAAAGTGTACCCGTATCAAAAGAAAAGATATTGTATTTTTCGGCTACCATTTCTGTTCCGTTATCACATTGTGAAAATAATGTGTACCACAATTTTGATGATTCGCTATCCTGATTATCTTTTGAAATGCTATTTAGTTCTGATGGAAAATCAAATTGAATTTCGCCTGATTTAGACATGGTTCCTATTTTAATAGCGTTATCCATACCAAAGGGCATTACCATCACATTGACATCTAAACTCCCCAATGGGTAATTCTCTACTTTTGGCAGTGTTTGCGTATGCCCTAAGCTGCATACTAAAAGACTAACAATAAACAATATACTTTTATTCATGATTTTAATTTTTAATGAATTTAATGGTTTCAATATTTCCGCTTTTTGAAATTACTTTTAAAATATATAAACCCGAATTTAAATGTGCTATTTTTAGCTCGTCATTATTATTAACATTCTGTTTGTAAATAACTTGTTCTCCTAACAAATTGTAAATTTCTATATGAAAAGTTTCTGAACTCTTTGAAGAAATCATTAATTTATCTGTGACGGGGTTTGGAAAAATATGTATTGTCTTTAATTTGTTATTATCTTCAGTTGATAAAGGATAGGTAAGAACTTCAACCAGAGAGCCTACTGGTTGACTGCCAAAATCACTGCTAAAATTTAGCTTATTTAAAACAATGTTTGTGGTGGGGTTGTATTCAAATAAAACACCAGAGCCACCTATACCAGCTGTGCCTCCAGATCTATTTAAACCAAACAATTTATTTTCTGATGTTTTAAGAAACCTATATTGCGGAAAATATCCAGTGGAAATTAAATCAAAATCAATTTTTTTAGTATAGGAATGTGTGTTTAAATTATATTCAAATATGGTTCCAAAATCATAACCTTGCGAATTTGTGAAGCTATACAGTAAACCTGTACCCCATTCAATTAAAGAAGCTTGTCCGTTACCAGGATTTGTAGCTGAAAAATCAAATTTTTTTGTGAAGGTATTAGTTGCTGTATCAAATTCGAACAAAACGCCCAAGTTATTGGCTCCACCAGAAGGCAACATGCCATAAAGCTTTTGATTAGACGCCTGAAAAAGAGCCTTTAATGGATACCCCCCTGTATTAGTACCATCAAAGTCGAATAATTTTAAATACACATCATTAACAAAATCATATTCAAAAATAACGCCTACATTATTAACGCCTCCATTGCCAGTCATACCATAGATTTTTCCGTTGGTAGCCTCGATTAATTCTGTGGGATTTTGGCCTAGAACAGGATTGTTAAAAGATATTTTGGTAGTATATGTATTGGTTTGTAAATCAAATTCAAACAATTCGCCTCCACCTGAATAGTGAGCACTTACACCATAAATTTTATTGTTTGACGCATATAAAAGCGAGGCATCTGTCGAGTTTTGTGGTGCTTCATCAAAACTAAAATCATATTTTTTAATAAGTGAATTATCCGTAGTATGATATTCTAATAATGTGCCATACCCATAAACACCCCCACCAGATGACGTAATATACAGCGTATTGCTTGAGCCTTTAGTAAATCCTGCCCTGAAATTACTACCCATATCGGCATAATTGAAATCTATCTTTTTTTCAAAAAAATTAGTTTGAACATCATATTCAAACAGAACACCACTATTTCCAAGACCACCACCTCTTGTTGTGGCATATAATTTTCCGTTGGTTGCCTGCATAAAACTTCCATTTGGTTGGCTACCTGAAACACCATCAAAATCTATCTTTTTTGTGTAAACATTTGTAATTGGGTCAAATTCAAAAACGACTCCTTTGTTATTTAATCCTCCAAGATTTGTCAACCCATAGAATTTACCATTGTTGGCTTCTAATAGACGTCCTCCTGGAGTACCACCAATTTCTGTACTTAAATCCATTTTTTTAGTAAATGTCTCTGTATTTATATTATACTCATAAAGCACACCCCGCATATTTGCACCTCCGTCTCTAGTAAGCCCATAAAGACTACCATTTGATGATAACATTAAACTTAAAATAGGCACACTACCACTGGTTACTCCAGCGAAATCGAATTTTTTAGTAACTATATTTGTAGTGATGTTATACTCAAAAATAGTTCCATTATTATTTATACCACCACTAGCGCATGTGCCATAAAGAACATTGTTCTCCACTTCAACCAAAATGTTTGGAGATCTTCCGTAATTAGCCCCATCAAAATCAATCATTTTACTGAATGTTTCTGTTGTATAATCGTATTCGTATAAAACACCCAAATCATTTAAACCACCCCTATTTGTAAGTCCGTATAATTTGCCGTTTGAAGCTTGTATAACGTTGGCATAAATCATATTGCCCATATTAACACCATCAAAATCTAATTTTTTAGTAAGTGTATTGGTAACTACATCATATTCAAACAAAGTTCCTAAATTATTTAGGCCACCATATAAGGTTGTACCGTACATTTTTCCATTATTGGCAAGAATTAAACCAGAATATGGGCCATCTCCTGAGGAAAGACTTTCAAAATCGTGCAACTTTAAATATTCATCCGTAATAGGATTATAAGAAAAAATAACGCCATTATCATGTTTTCCTCCTTTATAAGTGGTTCCATACAAAAGGCCGTTAAATTCACATAATTTAATATTATCAGGATGATCTCCCTCATTTTTATACTTTAATTCCTGTAATACCGTGAAATTATCTCCATTAATATCAGTTTTAAAAATGGTTCCTAAATTATTTACTCCACCAGATGAGGTAACTCCAAACAACTCTTTGGTCTGGGCTGTAGAGAATTGGAATAATAAAAGTGCCAACCATATTGCATGTAATTTTATTTTCATATGTAGATATTTAATGATTTTTAAAGGCCATATGGAATCGCCTATCTTCATTAGTGTTTGTATGTAAAAACTATTTGTTAATAGCGATTTCATGGCTTTAATTTTTAATGAATTTAATCGTTTGAGAGCTACCATTTTCTGAATTAATATTTAAATAATAAAGTCCTTTGGATAGGTTTGAAACATCTAGTGATTTTATATCTGTGTTTTTATTTAGTTTTAAAACTTGTTGTCCTAATTGGTTGAATACTTGTAGTTGTAGATTGCCTGTAAATTGTGTTTCAATAGTTAAATTGTTTGATACTGGGTTCGGGAATATTTGAAAGCGAAATGAATTAAAATTATTTATACTAAGTGTATTACAACTTACTTGTCCATAGGTGTTTCTACTTGTTTTGGTACCATCTCCCAAATTACCCGATTGATTGTCTCCAGTAGTCCGTAAAGTACCATCTGTTTTTAAAGCTACTGAAAAAATGTTACCAGCGTTTACATTTTGCCAATTAGTATCAACACCTATCTGTGTTGGAGTTATAATGTATTGGTTATTATTTCCAGTACCCGTTTGACCAGCCCAATTAGATCCCCATGCAAACAATGATCCATTGCTTTTTATTGCATTAGAGTTTTCAAAGTCAGCGGCTATACTAACCCAATCAGAATCGCTACCCACTTGAGTTGGTTCATATTTAGTGTCACGAGAGTTAATTCCTAATTGGTATGAAGTATTATAACCCCAAGCCCATAAGGTACCATCTGTTTTTAATGCGAGGTTAAAATGATCTCCAACTGCTACTGCTTTCCAATTTGTTCCAGTTCCTATTTGTATTGGTTCATTTTTCTGGATAATGGTGCCGTCACCCAAAGTACCAAGTACATTTTTACCCCAAGCCCATAAAGTACCATCTGTTTTTATTGCAACAGAATGTGATTGGCCATTAGCATATACTTCTTTCCAGTTAGTATCAGTTCCTATTTTAATTGGTACCTTACTAGAAGTTGTATTTCCAGTACCCAATTGTCCATTAGAGTTTTTTCCCCAAGCCCACAAACTACCCTCTGATTTTATTGCCAAGGAATGTTCTGAACCAGCAGACACTTTCAACCAATTACTATCTGTGCCTATTTGAGTTGGCACCAATAGACTTGTTGTGTTACCATCGCCTAATTGACCAGAAGAGTTTCTACCCCACGCCCATAAAGTTCCATTAGTTTTTATAGCTAAATTATGTTCATTTCCTGCAGAAATATATGCCCAGTCTTTATCAGTACCTATTTGTATGGGTTCCGTTCTGTCTGTTGTCGTTCCATCTCCTACCATACCCTGATTATTTTCGCCCCAAGCCCATAAACTGCCATCTGTTTTTAAAGCTATAACATGAACGCCACCTGAGGAAACAGATTGCCAACATTGGGAAAATAGAGATAAAGGAATAAAACATAAAGTTGCTATTAATAAACGTAATTGTTTTTTCATGATTTAAAGTTTTTAATAGTTGGTTATTTAAATCTTCACAAACTCAACACGTCTGTTATTAGCTCTACCTTTCTCGGTGGCATTATCATCCACTGGTTCGGTTTCTCCTTTACCTATAAATTTTAATCGGTCATATTCAATTTCAAACTCTTCCCAAAGAATTTGCTTGACCATTTGCGCTCTACTCCTTGACAAATATTGGTTGGAACTATCGTCACCTTGGTTATCGGTATGCCCTATAATTTCTAAGTTGATGTCTGGATTATCTTTTAGCATTTTAGCTATTTCAGATAAAATACCGTACGATTCTTTTTTTACTGTAAATGCACCAGTATCAAAGTATATACCCGTAGTACTGAACTTTCCGTTTTTAAGCAAAAGCGATCTTAAATCTTCGTTAGATTCTGCAATTTTAAAATTCGATATCCCAACAAAATGTCCTTTTTCAGGCAATACATCCATTGCTTGTAAAATAAAATAATCACCAATATTTGCTTGCAATAAATTTGGGGAATCCACCATTTTCTCTTCGTTAACCCACATGCGAAGGCGTTTTTTATTAACTGAAATGGAAATGTGCACCGTGTTATTTAAATAATCGGTCATTTGTCTATCAATACGGCTACCAATTTTTACTTCAACTTCACCTCCAAAATTTTCAACATTCCTCACATTAAAACCAGTATTGGAAAACAGTATTTCTATGTCTGCCAATGTACCGCCACTGCCCATGTTATATGATTTTTTGGATAGGAATGCAAAATATAGTTTACTAAAGGGCTTACCATTGCCATACCCATTATTTACTAAATCGAATTCTATGGTATAGTTTTCCGGAAGCTTATTTTCTAAAGTCGGCATATATCCAGAACGTCTTACTAAAGAAAGCCATTTACTATCGGAATCGCTGAGCGTTACCACCTCACCAGAGCCACCAGTTTCCCAATGTGCAGGGAAATCGCCTAAAGCATCAGAAGCAAAATCATCGTAAAACAAGAGTTTGCTTCCTGGAATAAATGTAAAATTGCTATACACCCCAAAACCTGTCACTGTGCTTTCTTCTTCTGTTTCAGCATTTACATTGCTTTCAACATTTTCATCCTCTTTGTTTTGATTTTGTTTAGAAGTTTTGTTTTTTACTTTCCTATTAGAATCTTCACTATTACCCTCAAAAATGGTGTCTAGAGTTTTCGAGGTTTCGTTTGCTGCCTTATCAGAGGTTTTTTCAACAATTACATTTTCTACTTTTTGCTCAATACTGTTCTTTAGTTTTTTTAAGAATTGCGCATGAGAATTTGTAGCGCCTAAAAACATTAAAACCGCTGTTACTATAATTTTTGTTTTCATGATTGT
>NCDW01000027.1 GCA_002280395.1 Flavobacteriales bacterium 32-35-8 | reverse complement strand
TATGTGATGCTCTTAACTCACCACAGTTATGACTTCTATACATTTTGAATATAAAATTTAAGCCCCAAAAGTACTATTTTGTTTTAAGATTTTGGAAAATTTGAATGGTTTTAGATATTATTTTAAGCTTGTAACAAAAAACAAAAACCACGCTTTCACGTGGTTTTACCTTGAAAAAAATATATTTATACGTGTTTAGATGTAAATCCGTCTTCACTTACTTCCGCAGGAATATAATCTGCGACCATCTCTGCTTCATAATTTACAATTTCCTTGTTTTTATTGAAACGTCCAACAATACTTTCGAAGATTGAATAGACCACCGGTACAATAACCAGCGTTAGGAACAACGATGAAATTAATCCACCAATAATTACCCAAGCAAGTCCGTTATTCATTTCAGCTGCAGCACCCGATGCCAAGGCAATAGGCACCATACCAAATACCATGGCAATAGTAGTCATTAAAATAGGACGAAGACGTGCATGATTCGCTTGAACCAAAGCATTATGCGTGGTTTCACCAGCATCTTTTCGGTGGTTAGCAAAATCTACTAAAAGAATGGCGTTTTTACAAACCAATCCGATAAGCATAATAATACCCAAAATAGTAAATACGTTTAAAGAATTGTTCGTTAATGCTAAGGCTACTAATGCTCCAATAAAAGATAGTGGAATAGAAAAGAGTACAACAAACGGCGTTGAAAAACTATTGTACAATGCCACCATTACCAAGTAAACCAAAATAATCGCCGCTAGCAATGCATATCCCAATGTACCAAAACCTTCTGTTTGATTTTCCATATCACCACCCCAAAGATAATTAACCCCAGCAGGTCGTTCCATTTCTGAGAAAACGGCTTCCCACTCTGCTGCAACCGTGCCGGTTGGACGACCAATGGATTGTGCTTCAATATTCACCGAAGGTGTCTTATCCCGTCGCTCCAATAAACTAGGCCCAGAACTGGAGGTAATGTTCGCAAATTGTGATAGTTTAATTTGTTGCCCTTGATTGTTAATAAATATCAAATTGCTAACATCTTCTATTCCCGATCTGTTAAACTCACTGTAACGAATATTAATGTCATATTCATACTCTCCAGATCTAAATTTACCATCGGTATTACCATTAAAAGCCGTCTGCATCGTCATTCCCACCGTGCTTAAATCCAATCCTAAAGCAGCCATTTTATCACGATCTACTTGAACATTGATTTCAGGATTTCCATCTTCCGATGTTAATTTCACCTCGGTGGCTCCTCTAATTTTACGCAATTCGGCAGCAGCTTTTTCTGCAAATTCCATAGCATCCCTTTGGGAAGTACCGGTTACAGTTAATATTAAAGGCGCTTGATCTGCCCCAAATAAACCAACGGGAACCGTTTTTATTTTGGCGTCCACCAATTCTTTTTGAAGCTCACGCTTCACTTTTGCCGCATAAACAAAAGTATTCTCATCTCGCTCTGATTTATCAGTGAGCGTTACCTTTATTTCCGATTTATAAGCGGTTGTTTGGGCGCCACCAAAGCCGTCACTCGTTTGCCCTACAGTGGCAATTAAACTAACAACCTCTTTTTTGTTTTTTAGGATGTTCTCTGCTTTTTGGGTTATGAAGTTCGACTGTTCTATAGAGGCATCTTTAGGTAGTTCCATTTGAACCATAAATTCCCCTTTATCAATTTTAGAGAAAAACTCACCACCAATAAACCCACCAGCTATTAATCCGAATGATGCGAAAAACAATACCGATACAATTGCAAGCGTCGTTTTTTTGTGTTTTAAAGACCACTCCAATATACCGGTGACCCAATGGGTGAACCTATCCAAATTATGTTCGAAAGCCAGTATCACTCTTCCAAAAAATGATTTTGAAGTAACATGCTCTAATTTTCCATAGCGCGAATACAACCAAGGCACTATGGTAAATGATGTTAATAGCGACAATAATGTGGCAATCACTACCGTCATACAGAATTGGGTAATGATATTGGAAACCAAGCCAGTACTCATCGCAATAGGAAGAAATACAACAATAATAACCAAGGTTATGGCCGTTACGGTAAACCCAATTTCTGCAGCACCATCGTAAGCTGCGCGGACTTTATTTTTACCCATTTCCATATGCCTGTGGATATTTTCTAAAACCACAATGGCATCGTCTACTAAAATCCCTACCACCAGAGACAAACCAAGTAAACTCATTAAATTTAGGGTATAGCCTAATAAGAATATACCAATAAACGTAGCAATTAATGAAATCGGGATCGACACCATCACTATTAAGGCGTTTCTAAAGCTATGCAAGAAAAACAACATTACAACAGCTACCAATATGATCGCGATGAATAAATCCTTCATTACAGCATTGGCTGCTACGAGCGTAAATTGTGTGGTATCGTCGGCTATATTTAGCTTTAAATCATTCGATTTATAATCTTCTTCAATTTGAACAACCGCCTCTTGGATGGCCTCACTCACCGCAACCGCATTGGCATCGGATTGTTTAATAACTTGAAGAAGAATGGCACTTTTCTGATTTACGCGCGCTATTTTTTCAACTTCTTTTTGTGAATCTTGAACATCCGCGATATTGCTTAATCGAATTTGAACGCCATTTACAGATGAAATAACCAAATTTCGTAATTCCTCAATGTCTTTATATTTTCCAGAAAGACGTATTAAAGTGCTGTTTTCTCTTGTTTTAATGTTTCCTGTTGGGAAATCTAAATTAGAAGCCAATATCATTTGTTGTACCTGAGGAATGGAAATCCCATATCCTTGAAGCTTTTTAGCATCTAAGCTTACTTGGATTTCTCGCTCTTCACCACCAACCAAATTGACTTGGGCAACCCCGCTTACACGAGATAACACAGGCTGTATCTTTTTATCCAATAAATCGTAGAATTCCACGTTGTCCATTCCGGAAGTGGCGCCAATGGTCATAATTGGCAAATCGCTTATCGAGAATTTACTTAAGGAAGGGGGATCTACATCGTCTGGCAAATCCTGCAAAATAGCATTAATTTTACGTTGAGCGTCATTCAAAGAATAATCCGCATCCGCATCAGCCGTTAACGTAATCATCACCAAAGACAAACTTTCAAAGGACTTTGATTCTACTTTTTTCACGTTTTCCAAAGAAGCGATAGCATCTTCTATTTTCTTAGTTACCGTATTTTCTACCTCCGAAGGAGACGCTCCAGGATATATGGTGGAAACGGTTACTACGTTGGTTTCAAATTTTGGGATCAACTCATAGCCCAATTGCGTGTAACTAAAGATACCACCCAACGTAAGGATGATAAATAATACCGCAATTAGGGTAGGTCTTTTTATAGATATATCTACTATTTTCATGTTTTTCTATTGTCTTTTTTTACTTAACAACCTCTACAGTTGCACCGTCGGTTAAGTTAATCTGGCCACCCACCACTACGGCTTCACCATCATTCAAACCTTCTAAAACCTCAACTTTATCTCCAAAAATTCTTCCAGATACTATTTTAGTTAGTTTTGCTGTATTGCCTCTTATAACGAACACCTCATTACTACTAACGCTACCAACAAAAGCATTTCTAGGGATGATTTTCATTTTATCGACCTCTTTATCAGTAGATTCGAAATAAGCTGTTCCATACATCCCTGCCTTTAAATCGTTATTTTCATTGTTTAAAATTTCTATTTCAACAGGAAAGTTTAAAGACGCATCGGCAACGGGAGCAATAAACGTGATTTTTCCCGAAAACTCTTTGTCTGGATACACGCTAGCTTTTACCTTAATATCTGAACCTACCTTTAGAAAAGCAATTTGGTTCTCGTTCACCGTAACCTTTAATTTCAATTTAGATACGTTAACCAATTCGAACAAAGGCGTGCCCGCATTAACAACCGAACCGGGTTCTATGTGTTTTTTATTAACGATACCATTTATAGTTGCCCTGATGGTTGCATCTCCAAAACTGATGTTCGCTTGATCCAATCTTGCTTTAGCCGTTGCTAAATTTAGTTTTGCCTGATCTAATTGTTGCTGTGTTACCCCGCCTGTTTTAAAAGCATTACTAAAACGCTCGCTATCGGCCAAGGCAGTTTCATAGGCAGCCTTTGCACTTTGAACATCCACAGACAAACGGTCTCCTTTTATAATAGCCAAAACCTGTCCAATTTTTACAACACTACCTTCCTTAACTAATACTTGTGTTACCCTTCCTGGATTTTCGGCTGAAAAGCTAAGTTCTTGAAAAGGAGAGAAATTCCCGTTCACAACAAAATCTGTTGAAACAACTTCGGTTTTAACTTGCTCCGTTCTAACGGCCACGGCACTATTAGTTTGAGCAACTATGGCTGTTTCCTCTTCATTCTTGGCTTTGTTTTTGGTTAATATAAACCCAAACAACACCAAAACTGCGATAATTACTACGATGTATATTGTTTTTTTCATTGTATGTTGATTAATTTATAAGTGATTTTAATTGTCCTTTTGATTTTATGAGTTCTATTTCGGCCACTTTGTATTCCATTAGCGCGTTTGAATAGTTGTTTTTGGCATCGGCCAACGCATTTTCTGCTTCAAGTAAATCGGTTAACGAAGCCAATCCGTTCATATAATTATTTTGGGTATTATCCAAAACTTCTTGGGCCAGAGTAACATTTTCCTTTTGACTTTCAATAGTGATGATGCTATTATTAATTTGGGTCCTAGCATTTTCAAAAGAATAATTAAGTGCTAACTCTGCCTCTTTCATATCTTCTTCTAAAACATCCAATTGGTTTTGCGCCATACGAACCCTAGAGCGCGTAGCAAATCCGCTAAAAATAGGAATGTTTAAATTGAGACCAACGGTAGCATAATCTGTCCAGAACACCCCGTCGGCGGGTTTCGCATTACTTAAAGGGAATTTTCCTCCCAAACCTTGATAACTGTAATTACCTGATAAAGAAAGCGTGGGATAATATCCAGCCACGATAGATTGTTTATTGTATACCAAAAGTTGTTTTTGGGTTTCCAGAAGCTGATATTCTGTAAGCTCCTTAACATTTGGAGTGTCGAGCAAAGCTGGAGTTACTTCAAAATTTTCCTCTTCTAAGATAACCTCGGCACTCATGGGCATTCCTATAAGGAATTTCAAGCCATTCTCTTGAAGCTTTACCGCATTTTGGAGTTGAAGTTTTGTTGAATTCAAATTAACAACAGTCACTTTAATTCTATCTAAATCCACTTTTTTTGCAAGACCATTATCAAATAAACCTTGCACGGAACTTTGAACCTTTTCTGTATTTTCTAAAGTTTCAGTGATAGTGGCCAATTTTTGCTGAGTAATAAAAAACTGGTAATAACTTTTTGCAACGGCCTCTATGACTTGTTCCTGCGTTAGCTGTTCGTTTATTTGATAAAATTCACGTGTGGTTTTTGCTGCTTTCAGTCCGGTAAATACGGAATAATCGAACAAATTTTGTGTAAGATGCACGCCCCCAATGGCCATCCATTTTTGTCCGAAAGGAACCAAAATAGTGGTTCCAGGTTGTCCAAAAAACTCCCCTGGCAAAGCACTTTCTTGTAAAATGGCATTGTACATAAGATTTCCGGTAGCGTTGATTTGTGGTAATGCCCTGGAACGCACTTCCGCTATTTGATGTTCACTATTTTCCACGCTCAATTTTGCTTTTGTAGCGGACGCTTTATTCTCCAAAGCATAATTGATAGCGTCTTTTAACGATAATTTTTCTTGTGCTTCAACAGAAATCGTTAAAAATACGAGTACTATAAGAAATATGTGTTTCATTTATTGATTTATATAAGTGTTTGATAATTGTTTTTCAAGCTCTTTTACGCCTTCGGGGGTAGCAATCGCTCTTGTATGGTATTCCAAAGCTTTTAATTCCAACGCAGAAGCTTCACTTTCCAAAACGCAAAATTCATTGATTTGGAATATTAAAAAATAATAAAAGTTAGAGCTTACCTCAACATCCAATTCTGGGCGATAGAGACCTTCGTTCATGCCTTTTTCTATATTTTTCACAAACCAAATTTTACACGCTTCGATCTGCTTTTTATATGCTTTTTCATGAATTTTTGGATAGTGTTTTTTTAATTGATATATGGGCGAAGTCTCTTGGGATTTGAAGAGTTCTTTAAATGTTCTCCTTATTTCAAAATTTTCTTCAATAGCATTATACTTTCTTAGAAAAATTTTCTTTACGCTAACATCAATATCGTGGTGGACTTTCTCAATGGCCTCCTCAATTAACACCTCTTTTGTTGAAAAAAATTTATAGATCGTTTTTTTTGATATGCCTATTTTATTGGCGATATCGTCCATGGTGATACTTTTAAACCCAAGGTTTAAAAATAATTCTGCTGCCGTATTAATTATATGCTCTCTCATTTGAAGGTGCAAAACTACAACAGGAAACTTTAAAACCAAAATAGTTTCCATAGTTTTAATTAAAAATAACTATTTCGTAACATTCATATTAAGATATTGATTATTTAGCAGTTTTAAGTGCCTTTTAGCAATCATTCCTATTGTAAAATCGGCATTTCCATGCTTCCTTAAATTTCGTGCGTTCTTCTGGCGACATGTTTTTTATTTTGTTGATGAACTGTCTTTTACGAGTGCCGTATGAATTATTTCCGCATTTTGAAAAACCGCCAAATAGTATTTTACTCAACACCAAAATGCCCATGGCTTGCCAATAAGTTATGGTTTTCACATAAATGATTTCGGGTAAAATGGCGTTCCAAAGCCACATGACGACAAAGGTGAGTCCGAATAGAATGACTATGGGAACTAAAAAAAAGAATTTTCTTTTTGATCTGAATTTATGGTTCATGATAATATTTTTTTAATCGTTGTTTAAATCTTCGTATAGTAGTTTAAGTTTTAACCGTAAATGCTTTACGGCATAGGTTTTCCTGCTTATAATAGTTTTAATGTTTTCTCCTTCGTCATCGGCAATTTGTTGAAGGGTTTTGTTGTTAAACTCATTTTCAACATACACCAAACGTTGCTTTTCCGGGAGTTCATCAAGCGCGTTTAAAAGTGCTTGCCAAATATCTTCTTGAAAAAGTTTTAGTTCTGTAGATTCGGAATCCATCAACAAAATATCCTTAATAATTAAGGTTTCATTGTCATCTTCATAAGTGTAATCCTCCAAATTTTTAGTTTTCTTTTTCCGGTAGGTATCGGTTATCTTATTCCGAGTCACCGAAAATAACCAATTACTAATATTCACTATGTCCGATATATTGGTAAGGTTGCTAAGTTGAAACCAAACCTCTTGCAAAATATCCTCTGCATCTTCAGCACTTCTAACTTTCGGTTTTATGAAAGTCATAAGCTTTTCGCCATACTTGCTCACGGTATGCGAAATGATGTGTTCCTTTTCTTGATTGGACATAGCAAAGGGTTCTGGTGGCCTCATGTAGTATAAGACGAATGAAACCGAATTTTACTTTAAATTATTTGTAAAATTAAAGTAAGTCTTTGTGTTTTTTCTAGTTCAAACGATAATTAGGTTATTATTATTAAGGCATTTCACGTATTTTTGTACAATGCAGAACGTAAAATTTTATCAAGAGGCATTTACTTCACATTTAGAAGGTTTTACCCAAAAACGTGAGCCCACTACATTATACAATCCTATAAACTATATTTTGGAATTAGGAGGTAAACGGTTACGTCCGGTTTTAACCTTAATGACTGCAGATATTTTTGATGGTGATTATAAAAAAGCGTTAAACGCTGCCTTAAGTGTTGAGGTTTTTCATAATTTTTCATTGGTTCATGATGATATTATGGACGATGCGCCGTTGCGTCGCGGACAAAAAACCGTGCATGAAAAATGGAACATCAATACCGGTATTCTATCTGGTGATGCGATGTTGATTATGGCATACCAATTGTTTGAAAATTATGAACCGGAAACATTTCAACATTTGGCTAAATTATTCGGAAAAACAGCCTTAGAAGTTTGTGAAGGCCAACAATACGATGTAGATTTTGAAACCAGAAATGATGTTTCCATTCCTGAATACTTAAAAATGATTGAATACAAAACGGCCGTTTTGGTAGGTGCAGCCATGAAAATGGGAGCCATTGTTGCCAATGCTTCTGAAAAAGACCAAAATTATATTTATGAATTCGGTAAAAATTTAGGAATAGCTTTTCAATTACAAGATGATTATCTGGATGCTTTTGGCGACCCAAAAACGTTTGGAAAGCAAGTTGGTGGCGACATTATTGAAAATAAAAAAACCTATTTATACCTAAAAGCTTTAGAGTTTGCCAATGCCATTGAGAAAGATTATTTGTTGAAATTATTTAATGAGAAACCCATTGATAATCTTTTTAAAATCGAGCAAGTTAAAACGCTATTTTTAACAACGGGGTCGGCTGAAGCCACTCAAAAAGAAATTAAAAATTATACCAACAAGGCTTTTTCAGTTTTAGAATCTTTGAATATTTCCGAAGATAAAAAAGACCTTTTAAAAGCATTTGGCAATCAATTAATGAACCGGACGATATAATGCAATTGCCATCCACCCTTGAAGATTTAATTAATGAAGCCAATCAATTAAATTTATACAAAAACTTAATTCTTCAACTAAACAAAGATTTTAAATTGGCCAATATTGATTTGGATTTTCATGAAGACATCTTGCCAACAAGTTTAAAGTTTATACTTCACGAAACCATTTACAAGCTTATTCAAGAAAAATTTACCGATTACCTAAATCTACTTTACATTGTTGACGTGCCTGAAAACAAAATAAAAGCTTTAAATGGCAACGATACACTTAAACTATCGGAAGATGTGATGTTTTTAATTTTAAAACGTGAATGGCAAAAGGTTTTTCTAAAAAATAAATACAAATAAATTAAATAAGATAAATTTGTCCTATTTAAAAATATGTCTTATATTTGTAACCATTAAATTAACAATATGTTTTCAAAAGCTTGCGAATATGGTATTAAAGCGTCTATTTTCATTGCGATAAATTCGTTTGAAGACAAGCGTGTTAGTCCAAAAGAAATAGCTAAGGAGATTAATTCCCCTGAGGCATTTACAGCAAAAATTTTACAGGCTTTGGTACGGCATAAGGTTATTAATTCTGTAAAAGGCGCTTATGGTGGTTTCGAGGTCAATAAAAATGAACTTAAACACATTAAACTTTCCCAAATCGTTAAAGCCATTGATGGCGATAATATTTACAACGGATGCGGCTTAGGACTGGAAAAATGTGATGAAAATCACCCATGCCCTGTACACGAAAAATTTAAAGAGGTAAGAAACGAATTGAAACACATGTTAGAAAACACGAGTTTAGAAGAACTTGCATTGGATATTAAATCAGGCGTTTCATTTTTAAAAGCTTAAAAAATTTGAATATAAATAGGATAAAAATATCCGAAATAAAACACGTTATGGAAACAATAAGTAAAAACACCCAAAAACAAATAGGGCAATTTGTTGCCGAAGATTTTAGAACCGCAGCGGTATTTTCAAAATATAAAATTGATTTTTGTTGCAATGGCAACAGAACCATTGAAGAAGCTTGCTCAAAAAAAGGTATTGACAGTAATATTTTAATAGATGAACTTGAAGCGGTTTTAAACTCTAAAACAGACCAAACAATTGATTATAAATCATGGCCTTTAGACTTATTGGCCGAGTATATCGAAAAAAAACACCATCGGTATGTGGAAGAAAAAATCCCAGTATTACGTCAGTTTTTAGATAAATTGTGCAAAGTTCATGGGGAAAGACATCCTGAATTATTTGAAATAAATGAACTGTTTTTAGGATGTTCAGGAGAGCTTGCGTCGCATATGAAAAAAGAGGAATTGATACTTTTTCCATTTATTAAAAAAATGGTGAAAGCAAAATTAGAAAATGGTGATGTGCAATCACCACCATTTGGCACGGTAGAAAATCCAATCGCCATGATGATGCAAGAGCACGACAATGAAGGAGAGCGTTTTAGAAAAATTGCGGAGCTAACCAATAACTATACCCCTCCTGCCGATGCTTGCAACACCTACATAGTTACTTTTGCCATGTTAAACGAGTTTGAACAAGATTTACATTTGCACATTCATCTAGAAAATAATATTTTATTTCCTGAAGCTATTAAATTAGAACAACAATTTAGTTAATGATAGCAAGCTAAATTTAACATTCTTATTATGTTGCGAAAAATTCCGAAAGACACAAAAAATAATCTTTCGGAATTTTTATGTTATATTGATGCTTAACTTAAAAATGATTTTAATGCCTAAAAAACTCGTTTTAGTATGTTTGCTTAACTTTTTTATAGCTGCTTTTTTGGGGTTACTATTACGGTATGTTTTTGTACAACCAATGGAGTTTAACTATCGCTTTTTAACGCACGCCCATTCTCATATTGCTATGTTGGGGTGGGTGTATTTAATGCTTTTCACGCTCATAGTCCACTACTTTATTCCTGATAAGAAACCTATTTATAATCGGTTGTTTTGGGTCACTCAATTTACCGTTGTTGGTATGTTATTTAGTTTTCCTTTTCAAGGGTATGCAGCAGTCTCCATTACGTTTTCAACCTTACATATTTTTTGTAGTTACTATTTTGCTTATTTAATTTTCAAACATCATAAAACAGAAAATACAGTTACAAGCCGTTTACTTAAATGGGCATTGGCTTTCATGCTACTATCTACTATTGGTGTTTGGTGTTTAGGCCCAGCAGTCGCTACAGTGGGGCAAGCATCTGCATTTTATCAAATTGCCATTCAGTTCTTTTTGCATTTTCAATTTAATGGATGGTATATGTTTGCTGTTATTGCTGTGTTTTTTCATAAGTTACAGCTTCAAGATTCCAAACAATTTCGATTGTTTTTTAAATTTTTAATCATTTCAACCATTCTGACTTTTGCATTGCCCATAAATTGGTTTGCGCCACATCCTGTTTTATTATGGATTAACGGTATTGGTATTATTTGCCAATTAATAGCCCTATTTTACTTTGTAAAAATTGTAAAATCCCCATTAACAAAGTTGCTCAAAACCCAAGCATCCATTACAAAGCATATGTATGGGTTTGCATTGGTTTGTTTTCTGCTTAAAATTGTACTGCAATCGGCATCATTAATTCCTGAAGTTTCAAACTTAGCTTATCAACATCGAAATTTTGTCATTGGGTTCATTCACTTAACCATGTTAGGTGTTATTTCCGGGTTTTTATTTGCGTTTTTGCTACAAAACAGCTTGATAAAGCATTCTAAAACACTATCATTCGGGATTTATGTCTTTATCTTGGGGTTTGTTTCAACAGAACTTATTTTATTGATTCAAGGGGGCTTCTTTTACTTTGGAATAGGCCTTATACCAAATTATTATTTATTACTATTTTTATGTAGTATTTTATTGCCCTTAGGCATTGGAAGCTTTATTTATAACATCTTAAACACAAAAAAAATGTCCCAAAAACCACTTAAACGTCACAAGGCATTACAGCCTTTAAGCAGAGAACATCACCATGGTTTGTTATTATCATGGAAAATTAGAGCAGGATTTAGTAAAAATATTGAACCAGAACGCATCAAGACTTATGCTGATTGGTTTTTTAAAACACATTTAATACCACATTTTGAAATGGAAGAACAGTATGTTTTTTCTATTTTAGACCCAAATGATGAGCTTGTTAAAAAGGCATTAGCGGACCATAAACTATTAAGACGTTTGTTTGCGGATGAGAATATAGAAATGGCTTTAAGTAAGATTGAAGAAGTGCTAGATGCACATATACGATTTGAAGAACGTATTTTGTTTCCAGAAATTCAAAAAGTGGCCACTGAATTGCAATTAGTGGACATAGAAAAAATTCACCAGAACGCTGATTTTGTAGATAAGCTAGATGATGAATTTTGGAAGTAAATTTTTCAAGGAGTTACTTCCAAAATGGCCGCTATGGTTTGTTTGTTGTCAACCCCCAGCCCTTCTTGTTGGTGCTTTAATTCGCCTTGCGGATTGAATACGGAAATGATGTTGGAATGTGAAAAATCTATGGGTGAAATCTCCTTGTATTTAACCGATAAGACATTGGCAAACTCACGAACACCACTTTCTGTGCCTTGCAAAAAAGTCCAATGGGCGTCGTCCATAAAGTTTTCTTTAGCAAAGGCTTTTAATTTTTCAGGTGTGTCGGTTTCCGGGTCAATGCTTACCATAATAAACTGAATATTTTTTATTTTTTCATCTGCAATTTGAGCTTCAATATTGCGCATATCGGCAACCAACCGAGGACATGCTGCTTTACATGATGTGTAAATCATCACCATTACCAACGTTTTTCCTTTTAAATCTTTAAGCTGAAAAGCCTCTCCTTCTTCGTTATGCCATGTAGATGTTAGATTGAAGATGGATTCATCAGAAATATTATCATCTTCTGCTAATTCTGAGTTCTTTTCAACAAGTGCTAAGTCCATTTTACAAATAGGGCAACTTCCCTTTTCGTTATAGGTTTTATCGCCTTCACATTGCATGGGACATTGATATACTTCAGTATTGTCCCCTTTTGATTTTTTATCTGAATTACAACTTTGAAATACAACAAAAACTAGCAGCGTAACTATAATATATTTTAATGTTTTCATTTTAAGTTATTTATATCTTTTACACAACGAAATCCTAAGTTTTTCATGGAATATCTGGCTTTTAAACTACCACGAATGGCATAACGCATAAAAGCAGCATAATTCATTAAATCGGTAGCGTTAACAGATGCACTGCCACAAAACAGTTTGCTATCTTTATCTACATCTTTTCTAGATTCTCCTGTTATTAAAACCGAATTAAAATCCAACGTCCATTCCCAAACCAAGCCATGTAAATCGTAAACGCCCCAAGCATTTTTTGGGTTCATTCCAATTCTATTTTCGTTAGAGCGAGGTGCTTCATACCAAGCTAAAATCTGTTCGTTGTATGAAGGTTTAACACGGGCATCTTTGGTAGTTTCATCTGCCATAGCAACATATTCCCATTCATCAACTGTTGGCAAACGCTTTCCTTGACATTCACAATAATCTTTAGCCGCAAACCATGACACATGGGTCACTGGACTATTTGGCTTTTCTGAATCTTTAAGTTCTAAATCGTTTTTCCAGTTGGTTAAATAACTATCATCGACAAATAATTTGATGGCTTTCGATTTTTGCCACTTTGGATATTTCTTAACAAAAGCAACATATTCTGCATTTGTAACAGGATAGATATCCATTTCAAAATCCTTTACTTCAACAACCGTAGCATCCCTTCCGTACAATGGAATGTAACGACTCCCTTTTATGGAAACCATGCCTTTAGACTGTGCGAAAAGCAAGGGCTGAATCACTAATAGTGCAATCACTATTATAAAGGCATGGTTTTTCATAATGCTATTAATTATTTACTATTTTTTACTTTATCTACCATAGCTTTGGTCACCACTTTTTTGGAATTGCCCCAACTGTTATATACGTAGGTTAATACATTTGCAATGTCATCGGATGATAACGATTGCCGTGTCATCACACTGTTGTATTTTTTACCATTTACTGTAATTTCACCAGTTAGTCCGTTTAATACAACGCCTATAGCTCTATCGACATCTGCATTTAAATAATCGGATTTAGCCAATGGTGGAAAGGCATTTGGAACCCCTTGTCCTTCAGCTTGGTGACAAGCAAAACAGGTTTGCATGTAGGCTTGTTTCCCAAACTCCATTTGCTCTTCAAAAGATTTAGCAGGAATTTCAGAGGCTACGATTTCATCGGTGGTTGGCATGCTTTGAATGCCCGGTCCTTCAGGCAAATAAATATCATCACGTATTTCTCCAGAGTATATTTTTTTGTCTTCTTCTCCTTCTACTTTCAACATGCCTAAAGCACCTTTATTGAAGGCCCTAAAAATAGAGTGATCAACTAGAATAAATGTACCAGGCACATCTACACGAAATTCTATTATGGCAGCCCCTCCGGCAGGGATTAAAGTTGTTTGTACGTTTTCGTTAATTAAATCTCCTCCTTCTACATATACCTTATCGAATATCTCTCCAATAACGTGAAAAGACGATACCAATCCCGGACCACCGTTACCTACAAAGAGCCTAACTGTTTCTCCTACATTGGCTGTTATGGCATTATCTCCAGTCAATGCACCCACTTTTCCATTGAACACCACATAATCTGCTTTTTCATCAATGGCTTTTTGCATATCGAAAGGTTGTAAACCACGTTCGCCATTAGCTCCTTTCGTATAAAAATCGCCTTGCATAATATAATATTCTTTATCTACTAACGGTAAACCACCCTCAGGCTCCACTAAAATTAAACCATACATGCCATTGGCAATGTGCATCCCTACAGGTGCTGTAGCACAATGGTAAACATACAATCCTGGGTTTAAGGTTTTAAATGAAAATACTTTTTCGTGTCCAGGGGCTACAAAAGAAGACTCAGCTCCACCACCTGGACCAGTGACAGCATGTAAATCGATATTGTGAGGCAACTTGTTGTCTGGATGGTTTTGTAAATGGAACTCCACTTCATCGCCCACACGTGTTCTAATAAAACTACCAGGCACGGTGCCTCCAAATGTCCAATAGACATACTTTACACCATCGGTCATTTCACCTTCTTGCTCAAGGATTTCCATCTTAACGATGAGTTTTTTTGCCTTTCTGCTTCCAACTGGCGTTGGTACATGGGGCGGTGAGGTTAATTCTGCAAGCATTTCTCTGTTAACAGGAATGTCTGCTGCGTTATCATAAACTGTTTCTTTGTTATCGAAACAAGAAGTTAAAAATAGCATAGCAGCTATTGAAAACCCGAATAGTAAATTTGATTGTTTCATTTTATAGTTTTCTTTTAGTGTTAGTAATCAAATATTTATAAATAAGATAATTTTATCCTATTTATTGTAGCAAAAATAATGAACCATGAAATTATTAAACATGACAATTATCAGATTCTCAATAAATTTAGAAAATA
>NCDW01000268.1 GCA_002280395.1 Flavobacteriales bacterium 32-35-8 | reverse complement strand
TCCGCCAATCATCACAATATCAATACATTATAATAACCTTTAAATAAATCAATTTATTTAATAAGGATTATTTTTTTTATAAATATGCTAGAATTATTAAAATAAAATATATCTTTATGACATCATTTTGATATCATTTTAAACTAAACAAACCTATATCATGAAAGAAGAAAAAATTATAATTCCCGCAAACGGTTACCTGGCACTATTCATAACTTTTATCATTTTAGTTGGTTCTGTATTTTTAGCATTTTACAAAAGTAACACTACATTCATACTGTTATTATTAGTTATATTTTTTATCATTCCTGGTTTTATTATGGTACAGCCCAACAACTCAAGAGTATTATTACTTTTCGGGAAATATATTGGAACTATTAAAAAAAACGGTTTATATTGGGTAAATCCCTTTTATACCAAAAAGAAAATCTCACTACGCGCTAGTAATTTTGATAGTGAGCGGGTAAAAGTAAACGATAAAATGGGCAACCCTGTCATGATTAGCACTATTTTGGTTTGGCGGGTAAAAGACACTTACAAAGCAGCATTTGATGTCGATAATTTTGAAAATTTTGTACGAGTACAAACTGACGCTGCCGTAAGGAAATTAGCTAGCATGTACCCTTATGATAATTTTGCAGATGAAGGTTTAGATGAAGACATTACACTACGCTCTAGTGTTAATGAAGTCAGTGAAGCTCTTGAAAAAGAAATAGATGAAAGACTCTCTATAGCCGGTATTGAAGTTTTAGAAGCCAGAATAGGATATTTAGCTTATGCTCAAGAAATAGCTAATGCTATGCTGAAACGTCAGCAAGCTACCGCTATAGTTGCTGCAAGACATAAAATTGTGGAAGGGGCCGTAAGCATGGTAGAAATGGCACTTGCAGAATTAAGTAAAAAACAAATTGTAGATTTAGACGAAGATCGAAAAGCCGCTATGGTTAGTAACCTGATGGTTATTCTTTGTGGCGATAAAGACGCATCTCCAGTTCTAAACACAGGAACTTTAAATCATTAAAATGAGAGTTTTTAAGGAGGAACAACGCTTTACCCAATCCTGGTTAATAGCATTTATTTGTATTATTGCTATACTTACAACCATAACCTTTACTAAGAGTTTTATAAATAATAAAATAGATTTTCTTATGTACCTCAACATGCTAATTGTTGTTCTCATACCGTGTGCATTGATATTTATTTTTAAATTAAAAACCAGAATTGACGAAACCGGCATACACTATCAATTTTATCCTATTCATTTAAAAATGAAACCCATTCTTTGGAAAGATATTAAGCATGCTGAAATTAGGACCTACAATACGCTTTTAGAATATGGTGGCTGGGGTTTAAAAAACGGTATTTTTTTTGGTAAAAAAGGAACAGTCATAAATATTAAAAGCCATACAGGTATCCAAATAATACTTAATGATAATAAAAAGGTGCTAATTGGTACCCTAAAGAAATTTGATGCCGATAATAGTATCTCCCGATATTTACACAAGAACTAATTATGACAAAGAAAAAAGCTTTTGCATTGCGAATAGATGAAGATATGCTCAAAGCTATTGAAAAATGGGCTGCGGACGAATTCCGCAGCACTAATGGTCAATTAGAATGGATGTTGAATGAAAGTTTAAAAAAAGCCAAGCGTTCACCTAAAAAAAGAATTACCGAAGAAAACAATAAAAACTAACTCTAGATAATTATTTCTTCTTTCTTAAAAAAATAAACTTAAACACTTTCACTAACAATAAAGCAGCAAACCCCACCAATAACCCCACAACAAATTCCTGAAGTATCGCTGGTAACACATCTAAAAAATGATGTAAAAACTCAATATTATGCACAAAAATGCCACCTGCCACCAATATTAAAGCAATGGTACCAATAACCGATAAACTCTTAATAACCCAAGGAAGCGCATTCACCAAAAACGTACCGACAGTCTTTGAAACGCCTTTTTTATCTCCGCTTCTTTTTATAAGTCTGAGACCCAAATCATCCATTCTAACAATTAATGCTACAACGCCATAAACACCAACCGTTGCTATAATAGCAACAATGGAAACGACCAATATTTGGAACAAAAGATCTTTCCCTATAACGGTTCCCAGAGCAATAATGACAATCTCTACCGATAAAATAAAATCGGTTAAAATGGCCGACTTAATCTTATTCTTCTCTAATTGCAAAACTTCTTCTTCGGTAGGTTCTCTTTCAATAATAACTTCAGATGAATGTTTATGGGGAACGAAAAACTCGTATACTTTCTCTGCCCCTTCAAAAGCTAAATAAACACCTCCCAATACCAACAATACAATTATCGCAGGAGGCAAAAAAGCACTCAACAAAAATGCCACAGGTAAAATAATCAGTTTATTAAGAAATGAGCCTTTTGTAATAGCCCACAATACAGGAATTTCACGAGAGGCAACAAATCCGGTTGCTTTTTCCGCATTGACCGCTAAATCGTCGCCTAAAATACCTGCTGTTTTTTTTGTTGAAATCTTACTCATAACGACAACATCGTCCATAAGCGCTCCAATATCATCTAATAATGCAAAAAATCCTGATGCCATATTTATCTTTATTAATGGGGAATTGATTTAATAAGTCTGAAACATCTTTGTTTTCTTGCCTTTTCATTTGAGTCAATGCATCTATTCTTGCCTCATTATCTGGTAATCTGTCTAACAAAGGTTTCAGAGGTTTTCCACTGTTAAGAGCACTGTCTAAAGCTATTACTATGTTCTCCTCTCTTGGTGGTCGTGCAACGGCAGCAGGTTTTATTTGTGCAGGTGCTGCTTCTAGTTGTTGAGCTTGTTTTTGTTGAATATTTCGCTCTTGATCCTGAATTATTCTCAATACTGCTTTCCCACGAGCAGCAGGAGGGTTAATAGCTACTACCTTATTCATTATTTCGTCTAAAGTTTCTATAGTAATTGATCTAACATTTCTCTCTATGAATTCCATAATAGGTTTTGTTACCGGTCCATCCCGGTCTGCATCGTTTAAAGCCTGTTCAACATTTCCATCGGC
>NCDW01000026.1 GCA_002280395.1 Flavobacteriales bacterium 32-35-8 | reverse complement strand
GTCGGGGGATTCGTGCAGGGGGTGATCGCTACCAATCCGCACAAGTTCTGGTATGTTCGCCCGACGATGCCTTTGTACTGGCGGGCAGTGCACAACATCGTCAACTCCATCATGGCCCGAAGAAAAAAGCCTCAACGGATAAAACCTTTGGATACAAACGGGCCGAAATTTTAGCAGCTTTTGTCAACGCCTCTACATTGGTTATTGTGGCGGTGTTATTAATCATTGAAGCTATCAAACGTTTTAAAAATCCTGAAGAAATAGAAACCGGATTGGTAATTTGGTTATCGTTTATAGCCATTATTGCAAATGGTGCCAGTGTATTGCTTTTAAAAGCAGATTCAAAAAATAATATCAATATTAAATCGGCTTATGTACACTTATTAACAGACATGTTGGCAAGTGTTGCTGTTTTAATTGGTGGATTGCTAATGAAATTTTATGAAGTGTATTGGGTAGATAGTGTATTGACCTTGTTGATTGCTATTTATTTAATTGTAGTAGGATTTAGCTTATTAAGAACATCTACGCGTATATTGATGTTATTTACCCCAGATCATATAAATATAGAAGATGTTGTGAATGCTGTGAATAATATCCCTAAAGTTAATAAACTGCACCATGTTCATATTTGGGGGCTGAATGATGATGAATTTCATTTGGAAGCACATTTAGATTTTACGGAAGATATAACGATTTCTGAATTTGATGCTATTTTGGATGACATAGAAACTTTGTTGCACGATGATTTTAATATTAACCACGTTACCATTCAACCGGAATTCAATAAACAAGACCCTAAAGAAATCATTATTCAAGATTAATGTTGAAAATTATCATCAAACCTTTTTCTGAATTATCTACCCAAGAATTGTACGCTATTTTGCAATTACGAAGCGAAGTTTTTGTAGTTGAACAAGATTGTGTTTACCAAGATATAGATGGAAAAGACCAAAAAGCTGTACATGTTTTGGGTTTTAAAAATGATAATATTGTAGCTTATACACGTATTTTTAAACCAGGTGATTATTTTGTAGAAGCGAGTATTGGTAGGGTAGTTGTGGCTAAAGCAGAAAGACAGCATAAATATGGATATGATATTATGAATGCCTCTATAGATTATATAAAAAACAAGTTCAAACAATCCGTTATAAAAATATCAGCGCAAGCATATTTAAAAAAGTTTTATAATAATTTAGGTTTTAAAGAAATAGGCGAGGAGTATTTAGAAGATGATATTCCACATGTTGCTATGTTAAGGCAATAAAAACCAAAATTTTTTTTTCGCGACTCGCTTCGCGAGATTTAATATAAACTAGCGGCAATTTTTTTTAGTAAAAAATGTTTTAAGTAAAAGCGGTAGAATCTTTTTATCTCTTTAAAGTAAAATGGCCTTTTAAAACACTTCCTGTGTTTAGGGTAATGACGTACCAATAATCATTACTTTCCAATAATCGACCATTAAAAGTGCCGTTCCAACCTTCGGAGTTTGGCACTAAAGATTTCAACAATTTTCCGTATCTATTGTAAATATTTATGGTGTTTATGGCATTTGAATTATCATAAACCTGCCAATTATCGTGGGTACCATCATTATTAGGCGTAAAGAATTTAGGGATATAATAATCGGCATCACTTATGGTCACCTTAAAATGAGATTCATTACTATAACAATCCGTATCATTAAAAATATAAATAGTTTGAGAGGTTGTAATGATATCGCCTGCATATAAAGCTGTTCCATTACCGCCGGATTCAGTGAAGTAGTTGCCATTACTAATTACGGGAAGTATATAACGGATTCCAACAACATCATTCAAAGTATCAACAGGAGGTTCAGAATTACCAAAAACATTACATTCTGCTTGGGTAGTAACAAAATTTGAAGTGGCATCAATATTGGTCCAATTTGTTGTGCTATAAGCAATAGCATCCACAAAAATACAAGATAGGTTGGGGTTGTTGGTGCTACTATATCTAACGATATTGGTATTATTGCTATTTTTTATGTTTAGATAACATAAGTTGTTATAATTACCACTAAACTCTATTAAGTTTTTATTTTTAGAAAGGTCTAGGAACGTTAGGTTGTTTATATCACACAATAAGCTTTCTAAAAGGACATTATTGCTAACATCAAGGGTTGTTAACATATTTCTACTACACCAAAGTAAGGTCAGTTTTGTGTTTTTACTTAAATCTATGGAAGAAATCTGGTTATCTCCAAAAACTAAATTTTCTAGCAACGTATTTTTAGTAACGTCCAGACTGTTTATTGGAATTCTAGCACAAAACAAACGTAGCAGGTTTACATTTTTAGTTAAATCAAGTGACGTTATTAAGTTATCCCCGCAAGCAATATCCGTTAGATTGATGTTATTTGAGGTGTCTAAATTTGTTAAAGCATTGTCGTTTACATTAATAAACCGTAACACCACATTTTTGGTTATATCTAGGTTGGCTAATTGATTGTTTTCGCAGTATAATACCCTTAATGCAAGGTTCTTTGTTACATCCAAGACATTTAACGGGTTGTTGTTAGTAATTAAAGACACAAGATTTACATTATTTGTAACATCCAATCCTGTTAGCTGATTACCATCAACCCATAAAATATTGAGATTGGTGTTTTGCGACGTATCTAAGTTTGTTAATTGGTTGAACCTACAAAATAATTGTGTTAGGTTTGTGTTTTGACTGATGTTTAAAGAAGTTAAATTGTTATCATCACAGTTAAGTATAGATAATGCGACAAAATCTTCTATACCCGTTAAATCCGAAATATTTTTATCGTGAATATCTAAAAAGGTAATACCGCGAACATTTGCTGTTGGCACAAAATTATCTAAAGGGGCAGAATCAAGACCTAATTCTACTAACGCTCGTTCAAAATTATCATCTGGAACAAAGGTGTTTTGAGATGTACCAACAAAGTACGTTAGTATTATTATGGAAAGAGAGAGAACCGCTTTTATATCCAAACAAACCTTTATTTATTTTACACTAATCGACTTATCTACATGGGTTATTAGTATTTCTACGCGTCTATCCAGTTCGGGGTCGCCACCCAAAGGAAATTTTCTGCGCATACCCACGTAGCGCATTCTTTTTTTGTCAATACCTTTTTTTACAAAAAAATCATAAACGAACTTGGCCCTAGCTTCAGAGAGATTTTGTTTTTTTGTTTTTCTGTCAACGGCATCCCTACTGTATTGCGTACAGCACACATGCCCTTGAATCGTAAAATAAAGGTCGTCTCGTTCCACTAAAGATTTTGCAATTTTTTCTAAAACGTTTTTCGATTCTGGCATTAAAATCGTGTAGCCCGTTTTAAACAAAAGGTTTTCAAAAACGATTTTATCGCCCACTTTTATGTCACCTTTAATAAGCTCGGCAGCATCTTTCTTTTTCTCTTCAACCACAATAGGAGGGTCTTCTTTAACCACGGGCGCTTTTTCTTTAACAATGATTTCAACCTTTCTATTGAGACCTCTAATCTTTACAACATCTTTTTCTTCTACGATTCTTAATAAAATCTGACCTTTTCCATCCACATTTGAAATCAAGGATTCGCTTATTTCATTATTGGCAAAAACAGCTCTTATGGCGTCGGCACGCTGTTGGGAAAGTTTTAAATTATAAGCGGGCGCGCCAACATCATCACAAAAACCATATATGGAAATGGATTCTATATCAATGTCCGATAACTTAGAAATAAAAAGTAATAGCCGACTTTCTTCGGTAGTGGGAATATCGTATTTATCAGTCTCAAAATAAACTTCTTGTTTTAATTCCTTTTGAGAAAAAACAAGCAAACAGTTTAGAAGCGTTACTATAAAAAAAATATGCCTATTCATTTATTTGGGAGTGGTATATCTTTATAAAGATAGTATTTTTTAATTTATCTTAAATAATTTAAGTAAGCCGTTGAATTCCCGAGAATTTCAGTAGCTTTTTTTATTTCTGGGTCGTGTATTTTGTAGTACTCATACAAACCTTCCCGGTACACATAGCGCTTCACGATATCTTCTGTTAACAGACCTAGCAAATAATCTTTATTTTCGTCTATTGCATTGCTTTTTGATGTTTTTAAATTTGAAATTAAGGTGTTGTAATCCGCATTAATCTCATCATTTAAACCTTCTTTGGTTGCTTCATCAAATGCTTTTAAAAGGGCTTTTTCGGTATTGCTTTCAAACGAAAAATTGTTGGTTTTTAAATAGTTTTTAAAGTTTGAAAAATCTGCCGAAGTCAACTTAAATGTATTGATATCCGCTATTTTATGGCTATAGTAATAATCGGTAGCAAAATCAAAAATCATATCATCGTTCACCAAAGCATTTGTAATGGTAGAATTTTTTACGATGTTTAAATTTTCATCTGGTAAAACACCGCCGCCATCAAATACTTTTCTACCATTTTTGGTTTTAAACTCATTGTAATTTTCCTGTTTCACACGAACAGCTTCGCCGTTTTCATCCCTATGCCAATAATCCAAAGCCTGAATACATCTTCCAGAAGGCGTGTAATATCTAGAAATGGTAATCTTCACTTGGGTGCCATAGGTTAATTCTTTGGGGCGCTGTACCAAGCCTTTTCCAAAGCTTCTAGAACCCACAATTACGGCTCTGTCTAAATCTTGTAAAGAACCTGCAACGATTTCACTTGCCGATGCACTTCCGCCATCAATAAGTACCACTAAAGGCATATTTGTATCAATCGGGTCTTTTTGTGTATAATAGGTCTTGTTGTATTTTTCGACTTTCGATTTTGTAGTGACCACCAATTGGCCTTTTGGAATAAATAAATTAACAATATCAATAGCCTCATTAAGTAAACCGCCAGGGTTTCCTCTTAAATCCAGTATAATACGTTCTGCACCTTGTGCTTTTAAATCCCTTAATGCATAACTGGTTTCGGAGGTTGCTTTTTGGTTGAACTGACTTAAAACGATATAGCCTGTTTTGCTATCAACCATGGAGAAATGGGGAACCGCTTTCAGTTCCACTTCAGCTCTTTTTATGGTGGTTGTTAGGGTTTTGCCCTGACGTACATATGTGACTTCTACCGATGAGTCTGGAGCGCCTTTAAGTAAATCTCCAGCATCTTCTTTATAATCCGCCACCAGTGCATTACCAACCTTAATGATTTCATCACCCGCTTTTAAGCCTGCTTTATCTGCTGGATAATCTTTGTAGGGCTCTACAATAATTAACTTATCTTTTTGGGTTTTTACTTTGGCGCCAATTCCGGTATAATCGCCCGTGTTATTAATCCTGGCCGCTTCTACATCTTGTTCGTTCATAAAGTTGGTATACGGATCTAAATCGGCCAACATGCTTTTAATGGCTTTATCCATTAAATCGCCCGGATTGGTTTCATCAACATAATTCATGTTGAGCTCCTTAAACAAGGTGGTGAAAATTTCTAGTTGCTTCGCGATTTCAAAAAAGTCGTTTTTAAAGGATGTTGTTGAAAAAAATACAATAACGGCCAAAACGGGGATTATAATACTCTTTTTTAGTAGTTGCTTCATAACGCAATGGTTTTTATTGTGAAACCTTGTTTGAAAATTTTTCAAATAATTGGTTCATTATTGTTTCTATTTCAGGAAACATTGGTTTGTCTTTACCAATGTACAAAATCATCAACGCATAAGATGTTGTAATGTTGTTAAAATAATCAGGCTTATTTAATCGGTAAGATTCTCTTAATAAGCGTTTTATTCTATTTCGGTCTACCGCTTTTTTAAAATGTCGCTTACTTACGGAAACTCCAGCTTTCACCAAAACAGCGTCATCAAACGACACATTTATATAAACCAAACGCAATGGATATGCCGTAACCGATTGCCCTTCGGTAAACAACACTTCAATTAGTTTTTTGCTTTTAAGCTTATCTTTTTTGTTAAACGTGAATTTCAAGACCTTTGTTTTAAGTAGCCAAAGGTACTAAAATATAAAACCTGATGAATAGTTGTTCATTTTGTAATGACAAGCTGTATGTAAATGACCCATATTATTGTTTAGCCACATCAATATCTTTCAACACGTCGTTACGCAACAGTGCCCAATGGAATCTTAAACTATCGTTTTCTTGCCAGGTCTTCCCATTATTTTCACTGTAATGCACCAAAGGCATATCGTTATAAATGGGGCGTGTTATGTTGATAATGTTGTCCCAATAAACCAAAGCGTTTTCTAAATGTGTTATGGCCAATTGTTTGTTTTTTAAGTCCTTGTTTTGGCGATGTGTTTCTAATGCGATGCCTCCCTTTATTTTTTCCGCCATATAAAGTCCCATATACGCCCAGGTTTTAATATCGGCCACTTCATACATTAAATCCGTGTTATCTCCAGAAATATTTTCAACCAAACGCAACGCTTCTTTAGAATCTCGTTCAAGATCGTTGGCAAGCATTATCGGAGTGGTATATCCCGCAGGAAGGGTTTGTTGTTTCGACGCATAATTTTTAACATAATTGGTAATGGAAACAAAGGTGGTGTCTTGTGGCGGTTGATTGATAAAGCGGTTGATATCAATAAACTCTACATTTTCGGTTTCAGGATTTCTATAGGTAAATCCTTCGGCATACATGGTAAAATCCCAGGTAGAATCAAACGAGGACACCAAACGAAGCGGTGTTTTCCCAGCTAAATTAGAAGCTTTAAAAAGTTTTTCGGCATGCGCTTCTCCATAGCGTTGTTTAAATGCGTTGACAAAAACGGTGTTTGGTGTATCAGCATTATAAAGCAATCGCCCCCAAAGTTTGTAGAACAACCATTGGCGTTCAAAAGCATATTTAGCGCTTATTTTGTAATCGGGATTTGTAAAATAATCCTTTGCGGGAATATAGGTTTCAGAGCCTATAAAATAACCGCCCACATAATCAGGGGTATTCGCTTTAATGTGTGCACGCGCAAATTCCTCTACGCCCCAACGTAGGCAGAAAAAATCCTCGTTTCTTACCGTCCAAACAATTTTAAAATCCTGTGGAACCGGGTCGAAATACTTGCCATATAGTTTACCGCCATGAACCTTAATAAGCTTGGTTGTAGAGTGGGGGTGCGACCAATTAAATTTCATACTCGCCCAAACTGGTTTTTCAATGTTTTCCATGGCGGCTTCTTTTTCAATGCCATCACGGGTTATTTGTTCCATTTCCATGGAAGTTGCCCCTAACGATTCGGTGTTGCCCGAAAACGGAATACGATGTATTAATTTTGAAGTTCGATTTGCCTGTTGCATGCCTGCAATAATGGTTTCTTGCATCCACTGTTCGCGTTCAAAAGGTGTCATGCCGCCCATACCTTCTCCAAGGGTTAAGCCCATGCCCGATAAATCGGGATATTCATTTAATAATTGTGTGACACTTTCACGCGTATAGGTTTTTATGATTTGCGAGGTATCGGCGTCCACATAATGATGGTGTTCTAGGTTATTTAAAGCCACGCCATGTTTTTTGGCAAAAGAGGGCGGCACAAAAATATTAAACGGCATCACATAGGTATCGATACCACGTTCTTTCGCCATTTTAAAAATAGAGGAGAAAAGATGCTTCCATTCTTTCATTTCTTCATCAGTCCATTCCGATGCTTCTGGGAAATTTTTCGGCTTTATCATAAATGGGTATGGATGCAGGTTCCAAACGGTAAGCACATTAAAACGATTGTCGCTCATCATATCTAAAAATGCTTCCCAATAGTTCAAATCGCGACACATTTCGTCATGTTGGCTCAATGCATAACTGTGGCGATAGCTATCCCAAGGTAGGTCGAACTTTATGGCACGAAATAGTAATTTCGGACTTTCAGACCGATTTTCAACGGCATGTAATTTGATACCGTTTTTTAGGTCTTCAACAATGCTATTTGCGGCATATATCAACCCCGTTTCGTTACCACCAGTAAGCACGATGTTTTTCCCCTGGTTATTTATGTTATACGCTTCTTTACCTAATGTGGTGTCTAACTTAAATTCCACAGTAACGGCAGCGTTGTTTTCAGCAATACTGTACCCGTTTTTTAGCAGACTTTCTGAAAGTTTTTTGGTAGCATACTGTTGTTGTAATGAAGCTGTATCAAAGGATAAGTGTACGGATTGTGTGTCTGCACAGCTTACGGTTAAAAGCAGCAATACGAAGTAAAAAAGTATTTTTTTCATGTTTGTTGGTAAATTAGTAAGCACGGTGATGATGCTCGAATAGTAACTAAAGATACTAAAAATAAATCATCAAGTGAATTTGGTATTATTCGTATAAGGCCTTCAATCAATACCCTTTCACATAGTTTCGCCAGTTATGCTGTTCTTTAAAGCCTAACATGTCTCGGATTTTACGATTGGAAAACAAGGCTTCATGTTCTTCCAATTCACGAGAGATTGGCACACCCGGAAAAAACTGTTCAGCTAATTGTTTGCTGGGGATAATCGCGCCGTTATGGTCGTTTCCAGCATTAAAAATCTGAAAACCCAAACCATCTTTTTGCAAACATAAATCCACAATCTGCCCCAAATCGCGGGCGTCAATATAACAGAACGCATTCCTACGGCGCACTTCTGGATGTTTAAAAAAGTGTGGAAACAAGGCTTCATATTCGTGTGGCTCAATAACATTGCCAATACGAAGCGCATAAATATCAAAACCTGAGCGACGCTGAAAGCTGCGTGCCGTTTTTTCGTTCACTACTTTCGATAAGCCATAGCTATCCATGGGGTCTACATCATAATCTTCTTCCAAGGGCAGGACGTACGGATTGGTAATGCCATCCGAAAAACAAACCCCATACGTGGTCTCAGAAGACGCAATGATAATCTTTTTAATCCCCAGTTTCACGGCCGCTTCAATCACGTTGTAGGTGCCAATCGTGTTTACTCGAAACGTTTCATTATCGGGGTTAATCAAGATTCTGGGCACGGCAGCAAAATGCACCACGGCATCAAATTTTGGGATGCCATTGCCAAGGTCTAATTCATCTAAGCCAGCATAGGAGCTCATGGCATTAAACATCTGTCCAGAATCTGTAATATCTGCAATTAAGTTATCCACGCCCGGGTAATTTAACGGCGTTAAGTCCACATTCATCACTCTATGTCCTTGTTCTAGAAGATAGGCGATGGCGTGCTTGCCTGCTTTTCCAGTACCGCCCGTAAAAAGTATGCGTTTTTTGGTCATGTATTATTTTATTTAATTTTTTACTAATTTTAATTAATCAACAGCCACTAATTTAATTTCATTTTCCGTTGGGAAATCTTCAGGCACTTTATAGGTTGTTTTGCCCGTTGCCAACCATTCCGTTGCCCTAATTAAGGTGGTTTGAAACCCTATGCATCTGTAACTAACAGGATACGTTTCGCCGCGCCATAAATGTCCCATACTGGAATTATACACTCTGCCTTTTCCATACGCTACTACCCATTCTACAGGCCAATTAATAGTCGTTTTGGTTTCAGTGGCATAAGATAATACAGTTAGGTTTTTGGCAGGGCCTCGGGCATATTTATAAAGTTCCATATCGGGAGTTTGCCATGCTTTTGGAAAGCCGTAGTTAATGGGGTGGTTTGTAAGAATATGTATCACTTCATCATTTCTTGGGCCGTGATACGTCCCTTTGCCTTCACCAATGGGGATTTCTTTTATCTCACCGTTATCTGTGACTTGAAGTGCCACGCCTTCCGCGGGGGACCGCCAACCCAAGCCAATCATCTCATTATAAGCTTCCCAGTGCGGAAACGCATTATTGGCGGAATGCAGCACATACAAACCGCCGCCCGATGTCACATAGCTTTCAAGACGCTCCTCAACCCGTTTTGGCCATTTGGTGTTTTTCATATCAATATTGTTAGTGTTTTGAATAACCACCGCATAGTTTTCAAAGGCGGGATTCCATGTGTCCCAAGTAGTATCCTCAGGTTGTGAAGGCGCGGTGGAAACACTGACATTAAATAAGCCTGTTTTTTCTAAAATGGATGTAACAACTAAGGTGGTTTGTTTCCAGTCGTGGTTACTAAAACCGTCAATGATGAGCACGTCTATTTTATCTGGTTTTGATTGACTAAAAGCAACCATGTTTATGAACACCAAACAAGTAATTATAGCATTTTTAGTAGTCTTCATGGATTATTTAATTTAATGATAAACGAAAGATAGTGAAAATTAAAAACCCTCTTATTAGGAGGGCTTTAAATTCATGGAAACTATAATGATATCTACTTTTTATTATTCCCTTTATTAATATCCGCCATCAAGTTTTTAGGGTCAATCACCACGCTTTTAACCTCTTTTTTCGTTTCAAAACTATAGGTGGGGTAAGCCCAAGCCCAATCTGTTTTTTTTGTGGCGTTGGTTGGTTTTTCGCCATGCATCATGCGTAATGGGATGTAAAAATCTTCGGTAGTGCCATCCATATAGGTTACGGTAACATCAATAGGCATGGGCATTAAACCAACACGTTCCAATGTTACGGTGTTGCCCTCTATAGCTTTTACGCCGTAATCGATGGTGTTGGTGGTTTGGCCAAAATCGGTTAAATACCAATCCAATTCCAATCCAGATACTTTTTCTGCCACACGAATAAAATCGCTGGGTTTTGGGTGTTTAAAAGCCCAGGTGTTAAAATAGGTTTTAATGGTTTCTTTTAAGGCATCTTCACCCATAACATATCCTAACTGCGATAAAAACACCATACCTTTATAATATGCCGAAATACTATAGGCTTGGTTGTAATTAAACCTATCTGCTTGGGTGGTAAGTGGTTGTTCTTTGCCCGACAATGCTAAAGAGGCATACACGTTATAAACACCTTCTAAGACTTCATTAAAATCTTTATTTAAAATGGAGGCTTCTGCCATCTCACCAAAATACTGGGCAAAACCTTCGTCCATCCAATAATCTTTGCTTTCATTGGTTGCCAATAAAAATTGAAACCACGTATGTGCCATTTCGTGTGATGTTGTGCCCAAGGTTCCTTCTAAAGTACCTTCGCCCATAATAAGGGTACACATGGCATATTCCATTCCGCCATCGCCACCTTGAATTACAGAGTATTGCTCGTATGGATATTTGCCTATATGCTCACTAAAAAATTGCATTAATTGAACCGATAAGGGTTGAAGCTTTTTCCAATTGTCCAATTTCTCTTTGGGCATGGTGCTTTTGTAAAAGAAATGTAGCAAAGGGCCATTGGGCACTTGCATGGTATCGTGCGTATATTTTGGGTCGGCAGCCCAAGTAAAATCGTGTACATTGGGCGCTGTAAAATGCCAAGTGAGCTTATTGGTTTTTGGCACGTTTAATTTGCCGGTTTCGTAACCATGGCCTATCTCGTTGGGGTTTTGTAAATAACCAGTGCCACCAATGGTGTAGTTTTTATCGATGGTGATTTTTACATCAAAATCGCCCCAAACACCATAAAATTCGCGAGCAATATATGGGTCGGTATGCCAGCCATCCACATCATACTCTGCTAGTTTAGGATACCATTGCGCCATGGAAAGCGCCACGCCTTCGGAATTGTTTCTACCTGAACGACGGATTTGTACGGGCACTTGGGCATCAAAAAGCATATCGAACGTAATTTTTTCTCCGGGCTGTATAGGTTTAGCCAAAGTCACTTCTAAAATGGTTCCAACGGTTTTATGTGTTAGGTCTATGCCGTTTTGTTTTAAGGAATTGACTTTAATATAGCCAATTTCATTGGGTTGCAATTTACTAATGCGGTCGCCAACCCTACGGTCGGGATCTGGAATGGTTCTGGAACGCACATCCATTTCACTGCCTGGCTGAAAAGCATTAAAATATAAATGGTAAAACACCCGATGGAGTACATCGGGTGAGTTATTGGTATAAATTAATTGTTGTTTTCCTTTGTATTGATAGGTTTTAACATCCATATCAATTTCCATTTTATAATCTACATGTTGCTGCCAATAATGGGGCGTTGCTGGAGCATTTGTTGAGGTTTGTGAAACACCTTTACATGAAATAAATAAAATGGTTACGCATAAAGTATATAAAAATAATCTCTTCATTAATTAGCTGTTTTTATAGCTTCGAAGCCATGATCAGCGCATTGTAGGCGTTAACCATTTTTCCTGATGAGGTTAAACTTGAAAACGGTTTTACATTTTCTGTGTCGCCACCAACAACTACATTTGCTTTTATTGGCAAGCCAGAATCCATAAGGATTTTTTTAACTTGGGCGGCCGATAATTTTGGATAATACGAACGAATTAATGCCGCAACACCAGCAACCGCAGGTGCCGCCATAGAGGTTCCTCCTTTGGTATCATATTCGTTTTGTGGTGTGGTGGAGTATATTTTTGCTCCAGGTGAAAAAACATCTACGTTTATTTTTCCATAGTTTGAGAAATTAGCAACCATGTTTGCACCATATTTTGGCTCTAAAGCACCTACGGTGATAAATGTATCCGATACTTCTGGGCCATTATTAATTTGATCGTTAGGGAACACGTTTTTTTTGTCTAAGTCTTCACCTTCATTTCCGGCAGCTTTTACAATTAATACATCATGTTTTCCTGCATAGGCAATCGCTTCCCTTACCCAATCACTATGAGGCGAGTAGTATTTACCAAAACTTCCATTAATAACTTTGGCACCATTATCAACAGCATAGCGAATGGCTAAGGCAATATCTTTATCGTATTCGTCTCCATTGGGAACGGCACGAACAGACATGATTTTTACATTATTGGCAACACCGTTAGCGCCTTTTCCGTTATTGCGTTCTGCAGCAATGATACCCGCAACGTGTGTACCATGGCTTTCGTCTTTTTTACTTGGTTTCACATTGCCGTTACCATAATATTTTGTGGACATATCGTCTGGATTGTCACCATTTAAACGCCCTTTAAAGGTTAGGTTTAAATTATAGTTTAGGCGATCATTAAATTGTTCGATACCTTCGTTTAGTTGTTTTCTAAATTCCGTAACGCTGCCACTATCTAAACTATACACATATTTTATAAGCGCCACAGCTTGTTGCAGTTTTTCGTCTTGGGCAGTAATGGCGTTAACATCTTCTTGTGTGTATTCTTTTTTGTTTAAATGTGCTGAAACAATTTCATCGGCAGCAATTAATTGTTGTAAAAACTGTTCGTAATTGGTTTTAAGTCCTGTATATTTTTCATATTCCTCATCATACTCGGCTTTTGCCCTAGCATAATCGGGATTGTTGGTGTCTTTGCTGGCTAGAATACGCACAAATTCCAATTGTTCATCATAGGCATCTCCTAAAAAATTCCAGCCATGTATGTCGTCTACATAACCATTTTTGTCATCATCGATCCCATTATTTGGAATCTCTTTTGGATTGGTCCATATAACACCATCCAAATCTTCGTGGTCTGTATCAATACCGGTGTCAATCACAGCTACAATAACCGTTTGTCCTTTGTTATTTTTAATAATCTCCTGGTATGCTTTATCAACGCTCATGCCTGGAATGGTGTCCTTAACCAAATCTAAATGGCCCCAGGTTTGTTTTTCCTGTTCTGTTAATGCTGATACTTTTATTGGAGACGTATCAATATTCTCTATAGGTGTTGATATAATTGGTGCGGTACTTCCACAACCATAAATTAATACGGCCGCTAAAGCCGCTACTGATAATGATTTAAATCTGTTCATTTTTATGTATTTGAATTAGTCTATTGTTTATTAACCGAAAACCTCTTGGGACGTATATACTTCATTTAATCTTACGCCTTTTTCGGTATGTTTTACAGTTATTATGTGGTTGTTAGCGTCATGTTCTAAAAATAGATAATAATTATTATCTGCCGCTATATTAAGAAATTTTTCTTTCTCGTTTAAGGTTAATAAAGGCCTTGTATCATAGCCCATAACAAATGGTAATGGCAAATGCCCCACAGTTGGTAACAAATCGGCCATAAAAGCAATGGTTTTTTCTTTGTACTGAATGATGGGAATCATTTGTTTTTCGGTATGTCCGTTAGCAAAAAAAACATCAAAACCTAATTCAGCACTTTTAAGTAAATCATCATCTGGGAGCGTTAAAAATGATAACTGCCCACTAGCTTTTATAGGCAAAATATTTTCCTCTAAAAACGATGCTTTTTCCCGTTTATTGGGTTGGGTTGCCCATGCCCAATGGTTCTCATTGCTCCAAAAACGGGCATTTTTAAAAGCAGTTTCATAACCCGTATGGTTTTTGTTCCAATTTATGGCACCTCCGCAGTGGTCGAAATGAAGGTGCGTTAAAAACACATCGGTAATATCGTCATGATGAAAACCATGCTTTTTTAAGGAATTATCCAAAGAATCATCACCCCACAAATAATAATAACCAAAAAATTTATCAGATTGCTTATTGCCCATCCCGGTATCAATCAATATAAGTCTGTTGCCATCTTCAATAAGCAAGCATCTGGCGGTAAGATCTATCATGTTATTGGCATCTGCAGGGTTTGTTTGTTGCCAAATGGATTTTGGAACCACACCAAACATGGCGCCACCATCTAACTTAAAATTTCCAGAATTTATGGAATATAACTGCATGTAGGACATAAAATGAAATAGTTTGCAAATTACTAAAAACGTTGATGAGATATCAAAAATCCTGTCGTTTATTAGATTTTTTTAACATTTTTATTTTAATTAACCAAAGCATTTTTTTGAAACCGTTGAAAATTCAATTAGCTTTATAAAAATATTTTTTTAAGATGTCGCTAAAGCATATTATTGATACGCCACTGAAAATTAAAAAAATGAAACTCTTACAATTTGGGCGGGATTTCAAGCCGGATGAACAAATTATTTTAAGGGATTATTTGGCCATTGAGCGCACGCGTTTGGCAAACGAACGCACCTTGTTGTCTTACATAAGGTCGTCGCTGTATTTATTGCTGGGCGGGATTGCTTTTTTTCAACTGGAAATTTTTCCGAATTTTAAATATTTAGCGTTCACAGCTCTTTTTTTTAGTGCTCTTTTTTTTATAATAGGAATTTATCGATTTACGGTTTTAAAGAAAAGTTTAAGCAAATTATACT